>CAZSBC010000048.1:14819-19599 GCA_964605195.1 uncultured Spirochaetales bacterium
TTCTAGTTTGTTCCATTTTCTTCTCCACAGGCAGCTGTATGCAGGATCGCCTCGGCATCGAGGTCAGGTCCGTTCTCCAGCCGGCACTTCATCTCCCCCTCGAAGAGCAGATAGATGGTGTCGCAGATATTCACTATTTCGGGCAGCTCGGATGAGAAGATCAGGATCGATTTCCCCTCTTCGGCCAGTTCCCTGATAATCTGGTAAATCTCGCTTTTTGCTCCCACATCAACGCCCCTGGTCGGTTCGTCCAGCAGCAGCATGTCGGTGTTGGCAAAGAGGCATTTCGAGAAGACCACTTTCTGCTGGTTCCCTCCGGAGAGTTTGGCCACCTCTTTCTCGGAACCGCTGGTTGCAATCTGCAGCTTATCGATATAGTCTGCGGTCACCCGGCGTTCAGCGGTGGTATTGATAAACCCATTCCTGGATATCGCTTTCATATTCATGACGGTGCTGTTGCTGCGAATGGAGAGCATGGTGAACAGCCCCTGCGAGCGGCGCTCCTCGGGGACCAGGGCAATGCCGGCTTTGATGGTCTCATGGGGGGACTGGATCAGGCGCTTACCGTTGAACAGGATTTCTCCCTGGTATTCATCAACGCCATAGATGGCGCGGGCCAGCTCCGTCTTGCCGGCTCCCACCAGTCCGTAGAAGCCTGCTATTTCGCCCTTTTTCAGCGTAAAGGAGATTTCATGCAGTTTATGGTTTGATATGTCCTTCACCTGCAGCACGGTCTCTGCCGAGCGTTCCTCCTTGGGCACGTACTCCTCAAAGACCGTCTTGCCGATCATCAGCTTTATCAGCTCCGAACGCCCCTGCACCGCTGCTATGGGCTTGGTGTCGATATGGGCGCCGTCCCGCATGACGGTCACGTACTCGCCCAGCTCAAAGATCTCGTCCAGGCGGTGTGAAATATAGATTACCGTTACGTTGTTCTTATGCAGGGTCCTTATTATCTCAAACAGTCTCTTGATTTCGCCTTCCGATATGGCTGCGGTGGGTTCGTCCATGATGATGATATCGGCATCGGCAGCCACTGCCTTGGCTATCTCGACTATCTGCTTCTTCGCCACGCTCAGTGTTGATACCAGCTGCCTGGGATCGATGGAGGGTTCCAGAGACTGCAGCACATCCTTCATCTTCCTGGTCTTGTCGCTCTTTTTCAGGAACCCGAAGATGGTATCTTCCACGCCGAGGGTAAGGTTGTCTTCCACGGTAAGCTGATCAACAACGTTGAGTTCCTGGAACAGGGTGCTGATGCCTTTCTGCTTGGCCTCCTTGGGGCTCCTGGCATGGTAATCAGTTCCATTGAGCAGTATGGTCCCGTTTGTTCTGGTCTCTGCTCCGGTAAGGATCTTGATCAGCGTGGACTTGCCGGCGCCGTTCTCGCCCACCAGGCAGTGTATGGTGTTGCGCTTTATGGCAAAGCTGACGTTGTTTACCGCTGTAACGCCCGGGTACTCTTTCTCAAGGTTCTTTATCTCCAAGACATTGTCATTCATAGTAGACACCCTGCTCCTTTCTGATAATGCCCCCGGGAGGCAGATGACTATCTTCCTCCCGGGGCGGAAATAGGTAGTTGCTGTTGCTGCTAGTTACCGAACTGTTCCTTCAGCCATGCAGATGCATCTGCTTCCGGCATGGTCCAGTAGGACATGTTGTAGGCTTTCTTGAAATCTTCCTCACTTACACCGGTTGGTGATATCTGGTCAATTTCGCCGTTCTTGATGGCAAACAGGTTGTCAATACGTCCCCGTCCGGTCTCTATTGGGGGCAGTCCCATAGAAAGCTTGAGGGAGCAGTCAGGATCATAGACCTGCTTCATCTCAACCGGGTCAAAATCTACGCTGGCTACTATTTCTGTGGTGGGTACGCCGTTGTCCATGGTTCCCCTTCCCAGCTGTCTCAGGGCTGCCATTGTCCCTACAGTCAGGTTGGAAGCTTCTGAGTAGATGATGTTTACTTCAGGTCGCTGGGTGATAAGGTCAAGGATTACCTGCTTGGTGGTGTCTCCGCCGCGGTTGGCTTCGAGGCATCCCAGGTCGGTTGCTGTCGGGTCTACCGAGAGGACTCCCTGGGCAAAGGGATCTGTCCGTCCTGTCCGTACTTCGGTGTGGTTTGGCCATCCGATCTGTACCATTACGATCGGTGTGTTCGGATTGGCTTTCTTCCACTGCGTTGCGGCTTCGGCTCCCATGGCAAAGGAGATTCCGGCTTCATCACTGCGCACTACCGGTACGGCGGGGTCTCCCTGCGGGGTAAAGAATGTTGCCACAATGACACCAGCGTCCAGGGCATCGTTGATTCCGGGTCGGGCTGCTTCTACATCCCAGGTATGAATGGTAACCATGTCCATTCCCTGGGCTACAACCTGGTCCAGGTTCTCAAGCATTACCGTGCCGTCTGATTTTCCGTCAAATGCATACACTTCGGCACCGTATTTCTCCATGGCATACTCTTTGGCTGCCACGAACTGGCCCTGATGGAATACATTGCTCATGTCAGATACAAAGAACGCAATTTTCAGGGGAGCTGCTTCCTGCTCTGCCCCGGCAAACACCATCGATGATGCCAGCAACAGCATCAACATAACACCGATTGTCTTTCTCATTTTCCTCTCCTTAATTCTCTCTGTACCAAATCTTGTTCAATACAGATTGATCATTGAATTGTCTGATATTCATCAGATGCTTTATTCTCATATATAAAATTTCATTTGTCAAGTAAATTCTACAGATAAAATATTCTTTTATATTTAAACTTTTATAATCCTCATATGCAGACAAAAAAGGCCTTCAACAGCAATTGTTCAAGGCCTGACAAAGTGCGAAATTCTCAGATAAACTTTTTAGAAGACGGTATGGTATAGATACACAGCATATACAGGCAGAAGCAACATAGAGCTGATCTATCCGTCCTATGTGAAGATCTTGCCGTTAAAGAAGTCGCCGGTATACCCGATATCCTTTGACACATGATAGGCGCACTGCAGCACCTTCTGTTCTATATCTGCCTTATTCTTTTCACTGACGGTACTCAGCAGGCAGGTTGCTCCCAACCCGGCCACCGGTTCGGCGGCGAAATCAAAGACCGGGGCCCCGATGCAAAGCAGGCCCGAGGTATACTCCTCGTTATCATAGGCAAGGCCGGTTTTCCTGATCTCTGCCAGCTGCTGAATCAGTTCATCGCGGCTTATGATGGTATTTGTGGTAAGTCCAAGCATGATGGGGGGAAGGATCGCTTTCACCTGCTCTTCCGACATAAAGGCCAGGACAGCCTTCCCGTAGGCATTCGGATGGTAATACATCAGGCTGCCGGGGACTATGCGCAGGTAGAACTCGCTCTCGGGAGTCAGGCTCTCCATAACCAGCATCCTGTCCCCCTTGGGGACCTGGAGCTGGCAGGTCTCCTCTGTCTCCCGGCAGAGCCATTCAAGGTGCGGGCGGGCCCGCTTCCGCAGGTCAAAACGGGTATAGAGGCTCATGCCCAGGGTAAAGACCCTGGTGCTCAACTGGTACCCGCCAGATTCGGAATCCTGGTGAGTGTACTCCCGTTCGGTCAGCCGCTTCAGGATCCGGAATACCGAGTTAAGCGGTACTTTCAGCTCACGGGCTATCTCAGTGGCTCCGTAAGGCCGGTGGCTGGAAGCCAGGAACTCCAGGATATCGAGGGCCCGGTCCACAGCCGGGGCTGCATATTCTCGCTCTTTCTTTTTCTCGGCCATAGCAGGTACCTTCTTTAGCATTGGTATAATCGTTATGTAGATACTATATTTTATATATCAAAACGTCAAGACAAAAAACCGTTTAAAATAATTCCGAATATGTAAGATAATCAAATTCATTTCGTCAGGTAAAAACGTTTTTCGTACATTTCTCCTGCCCAGGAGGTCTTGTCAATGCGGTGAATCCATGGTAGATCAATAGTAGGGATTTCCCTACTTTGGAGGAAAAGTATGGCAAACCAGTTTATTGAAAATGCAAAGGTGATGGCTAAAGGTCAGGTGACCATCCCCAAGGATGTCAGGACCGCCTTAGGCGTCGGAACCGGGGACCGTGTGACCTTTTTAGTGGATGAAAACAGTGTGAGGATTGTCAACTCAGCGCTCTACGCCATGGAGATTCTGCAGAACCAGATGGTTGGTGAGGCACAAAAGGTAGGCTTAAGGGATGATGAGGATGTGATGGCTCTTGTGAAAAGTATTCGCTTTGAGGATACTGAATGAGAGTCCTTATCGGCACCAATGTTTTGATTTCAGCTGCGCTGTTTCCCCACAGCAAACCAGCCCAGGCATTCTGGAAAGCAAACACCTATCCATTTCAGGCTGTGATTTGTGATCAGAACCTTGACGAGATGAAACGTATCTTTACGAAAAAGTTTCCGGAAAAGCTTCCAGCCCTCGAGTCGTTCATCTCCAATTCTCTTTTTTCAATCGAGATAGTCGATACTCCTGAAATCCCCGTGGAAGAGGAGAAATCGATGCGCGACATTATGGACAGACCGATACTGCGTAGCGCGATAGTCTCTGGTGTGAATATCATTCTGACAGGAGATAAGGACTTTCTTGAGTCTGAAATAGATCACCCTCAGATGATGACTGCATCGGATTATTTGTATGTTCGTCCGTCTTCTGAGAAGTGACTCCATCATGTGAATACAATCAACTGTTTTCATATCAGATTTAATTATCGCATCGCAGTACTCCGCTATCTGTCTTTAATTAATCAGTAACTTTCAAATTTATTAGGGTGCCCTACAGGACACCGTCCAATTTCAGATC
>CAZSBC010000049.1:0-19152 GCA_964605195.1 uncultured Spirochaetales bacterium
GCTGGACCAACAGAACTGTAGCGGAGCTGAACCGTTGGTTTGCCGAGGAAGGGATTCCTGCCCAGGCAATGAACTGGAAAGGAGCTGCCGGCCCATTCTCATCCACGGCCGATGTAATCCGCAATGTCTTCAACGTTGCAGTACTCCTCGTGGCCTTCGTTGCCATGCTTATTATTACCAACACGCTGCTCATCTCGGTAATGGAGCGAAAGAAGGAGATCGGAACCATGCGGGCAATAGGGGCCAGCAAGCGTTTCGTTTCGCTGTTGTTCATGGCAGAGATCCTGACAATATCACTGGTTTTCGGTGTGATCGGGGAGCTGCTCGGCCTTGCCGCCCTGGGTATTGTGTCCATGATCCAGATCCCGGCCAATAATACCCTTGTTGAAATACTCTTCGCCGGTCCGGTGCTCCGGCCCGTTGTCAACCTCTCCACCCTAGGCATCAATATCCTTGTGGTGGTGGTCATAGGCATACTGGCGAATTTATACCCGGTTGCTGTCGCGCTGAAGATACAGCCGGTCAAAGCTATCAGCAGCGTATAGATGAGGATGAGTTGCATATGAATCTTATCAAGCTTGCATTACGAAACCTGTCGCGCCAGAAACGACGTTCAATACTGCTCGGCTCCGCTATTGCCTTCGGGATCCTCTTCATTCTGCTGATACAGGGATTCACCGGAAGCTTTGTCGAGAATGTCGGAGAGAACTTCTCCCACCTCCTGGCTGGGCACATATTCATCGAAGGCGTTGAAAAGTCCGAAAGCGGAAAGGAGCTCTTCATCATCCGGGATGACCAGCAGCTGATGGATGCCGTATCTTCTTCAGAGATATCCTATCAGTTTCTCACCAAGCGTTCGGAATTCAGGGGAACCATACTTTTTGAGGGCAACGGCATAAACCAGTCTATAGTCGGGGCTGACTGGGACAGTGAAAGTTTCTTCAAGGAACGGATCATACTGCAGGAGGGCTCCTTCGACAGCATGGGTGATCGCCAGGGGTTGATAATATCATCAAAGATCGCAGATCGCCTCAACCTGCAGCTTGGTGACCGGGTCACTGTCAAGCTGCAGACCTTTACCGGACAGCAGAATGCCGGAGATTTCACCATAGCGGCAATCAGCATCGATACCGGCCTCTTCGGGTCTATATCCTGCTATGCCAATCTCGATTACGTGAACGAGCTTATGAACATTGATCGGGGTGACTACCTCACCCTCGGAATCTATCTTCCCGACCTCATGGATACAGATCCGGCCGCCGCTGCCCTGCTGCCGGAACTGGAAGAGCGTATCCAGCTCTTTTCACGGGAGACAACCGGGGACCAGAATCCTTTCATGGCAATCCTTGAGCAGCAGGAAGAGGAGAGTTGGGAGGGCGTACGGTACCGTTTTACCACGATTAACGATATCCTGAGTGAAGTCAAGGAGATAGTCCGGGTACTCAACATTGCTGGAATCGTCATTCTGCTCGTGCTCTTTTCTATCATCATGGTGGGAATCACGAACACATTCAGGATGGTGCTCTTCGAGCGCATACAGGAGATCGGCACCATGCGGGCCGTCGGAATGCAGCGCGGCGCTGTGCGCAACCTCTTCCTGCTGGAAGCCTTCTTCCTTGCAGTAGGCGGAATTGTCGCGGGGTTCCTGCTTGCCGGGTTGGTGATGCTGATCCTTTCCCAGATATACTGGGGGGTCGACACACCCCTGTTCATGCTGCTGAAGAACGGTTTCATGACATTCAGGATTCCGTTTCTCCAGATACTGCTGGATACCGGGATTGTCCTGCTCCTGACGCTGTTTGCCGCCGCCTGGCCTGCCAACAAGGCTGCCGGGATGAAACCGGCGGTAGCCCTGGCTACGGAGAAGTAGCCAGCAAGATGAATTGTACTATGAGGGTTACGTATATGTTACTGAAAAAAATAGATAGATTGACAAAAACAGCACTGGTGCTGCTTATCCTGTTGCTCCTGGTCATGACACCCGTAGCTGCACTGACCGAGAGTGGTTATGCCGGCATACTCGAAGAGATAGACAATCTGCAGAGCTTCGGATCATCCGACTTCACCACCCAGTACACCATCGTCTCGGAGAAGCCGGGTGAGGAGCGTGAGGTCTTTGAAATGCGGCTGTTCCGACGCGATGTGGAGAATCTCTTTCTCATGCTGATCATCTCCCCTGAAATCCAGAAGGGACAGGGATACCTGCAGCTTGATGACAACCTCTGGTTCTACGATCCGGAAAGCAGGAAATTCGAGCACTCCTCGGTACGTGAGAACATCCAGAGCTCCGATGCTAAGAACAGTGACCTGATGGAGCAGACCCTCTCAGAGGACTACCGGGTTGTCTCCCATGAGGAGGGCATCCTCGGAAACGTTCCGGTATATATCCTGAACCTGGAAGCGCTGCATGATGAAGTCGCCTACCCCACAATGAAACTCTGGGTCCGCCAGACACCTACCCTCCCGATGAAATCGGAGGAGTACGGCTTTTCCGGCCGGCTGATGCGCTCATCAGCCTATCTAAATTATGTCAAGGTGGGAGACCGCTATCTGCCCTCCCGGATTCTGCTCGTTGACATGCTGAATATCGGCGAGAAGACCCAGATTACCATGACCAACCCGTCAGTGGGCACTCTGCCGGACTACATCTTCACCAAAGCCTACCTTGAGCAGGTCAACAAATGAAACTGCCAACGTCCACGTCCAGGTCAACGAGCTTAGTCATCATGGCACTGCTGCTCATGCCGGTAGCAGTCTCTGCCGATAATACCATCAATGATGGGTTCATTGACCCGTTCAGCACGGTTGACATTGACTCTGCCGATCCGGAAGAAGGGCTGTTTCTTGAGGACCCTTTTGTACAATCCACCGATATATTCGCCGACGATTTCTCTCTGGAAGATGATTTCGATACCATCTTCCTTGAAGACACCGGTATAACCGAATTATCGGATGAACAGCAGATATCCAACGAGTACGAACAGTTTCTCAAGAGTGAGGAGCTTTCCTGGGGCGGATCCTTCTCGGGCAGCATGAATGCATCCTGGGACTGGGACAGCTACGCATCCGGGCTCTCGGCGGCAAATATGGAGGACTCCTTCTCCCCCTCAGTCTCTACCTCTCTCTATTTCGATGCCCGCCCGGAGACCAATTTCCGGGTATTCGGCAAGCTTTTCCTCGAAACTGAGGTCAATGCCTTCGCCCTCGCTGATATAGACCTCTCCAACTTCTCCTTCAGCGACAACGGGGACGGTTCGATTGAAATAACGGTTCCGGATGAGGATGACTCGGAGGATCCTGATCCCCAACCACTGTCACTGACACTGGGAATCAGGGAGCTGTTCTCCGACTTCCAGTATGATGACCGCCTCTTTTTCCGGTACGGAAAGAGTTTTGTCAAATGGGGTGTCGGTTACTTCTTCAGCCCCGCCGACGTAATCAATCTGGAGAGCATAGATGCCGAGGATCCCACCGCAGAGCGGCAGGGTCCCCTCAACTTCAGGCTGCACTACCCCGACGGAGCCGACAACACCTATCTCTATCTGCTGACTGACCAGGTAAATTCCCTTGATGATATTGCCCTTGCTCTGAAGACCGAGACTGTCATCGGCAATTCCGAACTTGGTTTCGGTGGCTATCTATCCGGGGGCAAGGCGCCGAGAGTCGTTTCCACCCTCTCCACATCAGTACGGGATGTGCGAATCTTCGGAGAAGGAGTCGTCTCCTTCGGTTCCGACCGGAACTTTGTTGCCGAATCGAAAAACCAGCCGGAATTCGGGGAGAATGATGATCGCTATACTGCTCTGGATACATTCACCATCGACCGGCAGCCCTTCTTCAGCGGAACCATTGGGTTCAACTACTCCAAGAGTGACCCAAACCTCTTCATTGCCGGACAATACTACTTCAATGGTGAGGGCTACCCGTACCGACGCCTAGATTCCGGTGAGACCCTCCTTGATGCGGCTGCCTATCTGCTGCTGAACCCGCAGAGCAATGGTCTTGCCCAGCCGGAGGAGCAGCAGCCGGATGACTACATTGATCCGCCCTCACTCGGTTTTTCCGATATCACCAACTTCGGCATGCACTACGGAGCCCTGGCACTCTCCTGGAGTGCTGTCTTCGATACCGACCTCTCTCTCAGCCTCTTCTGGCTGGGAAACCTGACTGACGGATCGGGGATCATCTCACCGTCGCTCTCCCTCAAGATTATCGACAGAATCAGTATTGGGAGCGGTATCCGCATGACCTACGGCAGGAGCGGCACCGAATATGCCGATCCTGCCAATCTCTTCGCCCAGGATGCCGATTCCAATCCGCAGGAACCGACGTTCTCAATAACTCTCGATGTATCCATCGGAGGAGGTGCCTTCTGATGAAACGAACGATTACCTCTGCCCTCCATCTGATACTGCTCAATGCAATTTTACTGCTGCTCTTCAGCTCTTGCTACGGTCTGTATGAACCTGACCCTGCTGTACCCCTGATCGGGGAGGTCTCGGTAACAGGCGATACTGCCGATGAACTGCAGCTCAGTATCACCTGGCAGGAAGTGCAGGATGCCGGCGGATATAATATCTACCGTTCGGAAAATGACGGCCCCTTCATTTATATCGGCTCAACTGCCGCTGGGCAGAGCACCTTCATAGACGCCGGAGAGGAGCTTGAACTTGGTGCATCGTACCGTTACCGGGTCAGTGCCTATGGACTGTGGCATACCAAGGAGAGTGCTCTGAGCCCGGCTTCTTCGCCGATAGATTACTTTCTGCAGCCGCTGTGGGAACGTGTTCTCTCACGGGCGACAGACTCCCCCATCGCCGTAAAGATTGCGTCAACGCCCCAGGGAACTCTGTACTTTGTCTATACCGACAGTACTGGTGCACTGCATGCCGGAAGGATCATTGAGGAGGAGGATCCCGATGATGAAGAGGAAACTATCTTCACTGTTCAGGATATGCCTGCTGTCATCGCATCTGCCGTAGATCCTGCCGATCCCGATTTCGATATCATCGTATCGGGAGGTGTGCTCTATGTCGGGTATGCCGATCATGAGAGCGGCAGTCCGGATTCGGGAAAGCTTACTGTCAGGGAGATCACTGTTGAAAACGATGGAGATGATGACGATCTGCTGATCTGGGAGGAGCGGCTCATCGGGTCACGCTGGTTCTCCGATTATCCGGTATCGTCGGTCTCCCTCGCCGCGGAGGGATTCGGCACAGGAACCACGCTCTATGCCGGCTACATCCGGGAGACTGCGGCAGTTGATACCGTGCTTGCTGTCCGCTCAAAGCTGCTCAGCACCACAAGCGGTTCGGGATGGGGTGATCTCTCTCCCGAAAAGAGCGCCTACCCTTCCGATACGCCCGAGTATGCCCGCATCTTGCTTGAGGATCAGTCCCTGGCAATCGCCTACAGCAGTGCTGTCGACGGACTGCACATGCTCAGCCGGATCAGCAGCGGGGCTGGTTTCGAGTGGGTTGCCACCGATACCGCCCTCCCTGCAGTCGACCCTCTGCAGGAGCACTTCTCCATAGCTGCCAACGCCGTATCGCTCTCGGTCTTCGGCTTCGAAGCCGGCGATGCCTGGAACCTGCAGCTGCGCAAAGACGATGCGTGGAGGAAGATCAGCGATGACACCGGCTTCTCCACCCTCTCTGCCGGCATCGTTGCCCCATTTTCTGCAGCTGCATCCACTACCCGGAGCTATCTGCTTGCCGATAACGGCAACGGACCTGCGGTGCTGATGTACGACTTCGATATCAGTAAGTGGTTCAGCTACGGCAGCCCGGGAACGGCGGTGCTCTTCAGCTCCCCCTCCCTGAAAGTCTCTGGAAACACGCTCTACACGGCCTGGATCGGAGACGGGAACCTCTCCATCGCTGCAGGAAAGTAAGCGCACACGCACAACTGCAGAATACTGCATTAAGACGTAAGACTGGTCATTGACCTTCGGAGTTTTTGCGGAAGAGTGAAAGGACTTCCGGGTACGACGTACGTTCTCTGCGAAGCTGCCGTCATCGTGAACCCCCTTACCGGCTTACCGATGATTGCTGCAGAGCGATGAATCTCCGGATGATATCGGCTACTTCTTCCAGTAATAGGGTATGAAGATTACCAGGACAGTATAGACTTCTAGCCGGCCGATCATCATGGCGGCACTGAGTACCCATTTCACCCAGGGGGCCATGAATTGGTAGTTCATTGTCGGGCCGATCTTCGCGAACCCCGGCCCGATATTCCCAAGGGTCACCAGTGATGTGGAGAATGATGACAGCAGATCGACTCCCGAGAGGGTTACCGCCAACGTTATGATCAGCAGCAGCAGCATGTAAAGAAAGATAAAACCGGTAATGGTATAGATCATATCCTTCTTTACCGGTTCGCCGTTTATCCTGATAACATGCACTCCGCGGGGATTCAGCAGATGTTTCATCTCATTTTTTGCCAGTTTATAGAACGCCGTAATCCTGATCACCTTCATACCACCACCGGTGGAACCGCTGCAACCGCCGATAAACATCAGCGTGAATAGCACGGCCTTTGAGAAGGCAGGCCAGAGATCAAAATCTGCCGTGGCGAATCCGGTGGTCGTCAGAATACTTGCTGCTTGAAATCCAGCATACCTGAGGCTGGCAGAAATTGAATCATAGACATTGTCAATTCGCAGGTTGAGTGCTATAAGCAGGGAGGCCGCAAAGAAAATGGCAATATAGACCCGAAATTCGGTATTCTTCCAGATCGTCCTGAAATCACCCTTCAACAGGATGAAATAGAGCCCGAAATTCACACCTGCAAGTACCATGAAGACCGTGATGACAATCTGGATATAGGGGGAACCGTAGTGCCCCACACTGGCATTCTTCGTGGAGAATCCACCTGTAGCCATAGTTCCGAAGGTATGTGCAAGGGCATCAATGAGATTCATGCCACCGAGCATCAACAGGATGGTCTCCAGGGCGCTGAGTCCGATGTAGATGATCCAGAGAATCTTGGCTGTCTCCCGTACTTTCGGCACTATCTTGTCAACCCGTGGTCCGGGTGATTCTGCCTGTATCAGCGGCATTCCCCCGATCCCGATAAGCGGAAGGATGGCAACGACAAGCACGACAATACCCATACCGCCAAGCCAGTGTGTGAGAGACCGCCAGAACAGGACGCTCTGAGGCAACCCCTCAATGGCTGTGAGAATCGAAGCACCGGTGGTCGTGAACCCTGACATCGTCTCAAAAAAGGCATCGGTATAGGTGGGTACGGCTCCAGTGAGGACAAACGGTACGGCTCCGATAGCACTGACAACAATCCAGCTCAGCGATACCAGCATGAAACCGTCACGGGTGGTGAACATGAATTCCCGATTACTACGGGTCAGGACATAGAGAATGAGTGCCCCGGCAAGAGCTGCAACAAGTACATAAATAAAGGGGTAGACACTGCTCAACTCTCTAAAATATATACCAACCATGATGGGGGCAAGCATGAACATCGCCACGATAGCCACCAGCAATGAAAGAACATGCAGCAGGGAACGCCAGTTAATCATTCAAATTCCCTGATAAATTTCTTAGAGGTGATAATCATGAGGTAATCGTCCGGCTGCAGTTCCAGGTCCCCGTAGGGAATGACATACTCCTTGTTCCTCGTAATCATTATAATCAGTGACTTACCGGGCAGTTGAATATTGCGGATAAGCTTGCCTGCAAGAGCAGGTCGATTAGAGAGCGGAATCTCCAGCATCTCCAGATCTGAATCACTGAAATTGTAGACACTGGTGGCATAGTTCTTCCTGATGATCTTCTGGATGCTGTTCACCAGGGTTTCGTTGATGCTGATGGCGGCATCTATGCCGAGACTTCTGGCTATCTCGGCCGTGCTGCTCTTCTTCACCAGCGCGAGAGAGCGGGAAATCCCTGCCTTTCGGGCATATGCTGCCGTAACAATGTTCAGTTCCTGGTTACCGGTTGCCGTTATCAGCAGATCATAGGTATGGAAGCGCCCCTCTTCAAGCACCTGTTCCTCGGAGATGTCGGCATTGGTTATCTGGGCTGCCGGCAGCAGTTCTGCCAGCTCCTTGCACCGTTTATAGCTTCGCTCAACAATATGCACATTACGTCGGTTGATAACGGCGGGCTTTTTCTGCATGAAGCCCTTGAACAGTCCGGTCTTCAGCGTCCAGCTTTCCAGCAGATACTGGGCGATGTAGGTACCGACATTACCACCCCCGGCAAGGACAATATTCTTCAGATAAACCTGAGATTTATCGATCTGCCTGAGAATGGTTTCAAAATCACTGGAATCGGCCAGTATCCAGATGTGATCACCGGCCTGCAGCTTAGTTGTCCCGGTGGGAATGATCATCTTGTTATTCCTGGCAATGACGGCAACGATGAAGGTTACCGCCAGTCTCTTTCGCAGCTCCATCAGCTGCTGGCCTTCAAAGACCGAACCGGTATCGACCTGAATGTTTCGCATCTGCAGCGATGAGGTCTCGAAGTCAACTACTGAACTTACAGCTCCGTACTCCACAGCCCTGCTGATGGCTTGGGCAACTTCAATTTCGGGGTTGACTATGTGATTGATACCGAGAAATCCGGTTCTGTCTCTCCAGGTCTTCGAGTAGTCGAAGTTCCTCACACGTGCGACGGTAACCGGTTTCTCGTAGGTGCTGGCTACCAGCGCACAGGCTATCATATTGATCTCATCAGACTCAGTGACACTGATGAAGAAATCAGCCTGCGATACACCGGCCTTCTCCAGACCTTCAATACTGTTTCCGCTGTCATTGATGATAAGGCAATCAAGCTGTCGGGAGATATCCTGTGCCCGTTTGGGATCCTTCTCAATGATCACGACTTCTTTGCGTTCATTTACCAGCTGTTTTGCCAGCTGCAGACCAACCCTGCCGGCCCCGAGTATCACTACATGCATGCACTGAATCCTATCAACTTTCAGGTAAATGTCAAGTATACAGCGACAGGCTGTTCAGCAGGCTGACAAAGGCAGCCTTACCGCTTCGCTGTCAGCTTGATAATATGGAATCCGAACTGGGTTGGCACTACCGGACTAACGGCCCCGACACCGAGTTTTGTTACTGCAGACTCAAAAGCCGGCACCATCTTGCCAGGACCGAACCATCCGAGATCTCCACCCCTGCTTTTACTCGGGCAGGTAGAGAAATCACGGGCTAACGCTTCAAACCGGGCTCCCTGCCTGATCTTGCTCAGCAGCTGTTCGGCAAGAGCCCGTTCCTTCACCAGAATATGACTTGCTTTCCATTCCATGGCACTACTCTATCAGATAATTACATGATTGACTATCACTTGCTTTTTCTCCTACTATACTGCATATGAACATTTCACGAAAACCCTTCGGAACCACGGTAACCGGCACTCAGGTTGACTGCATTTGCATCTCGAACAGCAGCGGCTATGAAGCCGAAGTATTGACTTACGGCGCATACCTGCGATCATTCAAGGCCCCCGATCGTAACGGTGATATCCGGGAGATCACAAGGAACTTCACAACACTATCTCCTTATCTCGAACCGGACAACTACTGCGGAGCTACAATCGGCAGGTATGCCAACCGCATAGCAGGCAATGCCTTCTTCATCGACGGTACAGAGTACAGGTTGGAGAGCTGTTCCGATATCTGCCAGCTTCACGGCGGTCCTCGCGGTTTCAATACTAGAATCTGGGAGGCTTTCCCCATGCTGGAGGATGGCAGAGCCTCGGTGAAACTGACCCTTACCAGTGAGGATGGAGACCAGGGTTTTCCCGGGACTGTGGATGTCGCCCTCACCGTCACGCTTACCGAGAAGAACGAGCTCTTCTTTCTCTATGAGGCGGTAACCGACAGCCCTACATACATCAGTCTTACCAACCACACCTACTGGAATCTCAGGGGAGAGGTGGTCGAGGGAAATATCTATGACCAGAGGATCAGGATCAATGCCGAAAGCACTGTTGCCGTTGACGGGCAGCTACTTCCTACAGGAGTGCTGCAATCAGTGGCCGGTACAGTATTCGATCTGAGGAAATCGGTGCCCATCGGCAGGAATATTGCCGAACCGAACGGCGGGCTCGGATATGACAACAACTTTGTGCTTCCCGCTGCGGAAGGCCGGATCAGGGATGCTGCCGATGTGTATGACCCGGTAAGCGGTCGTGCAATGCAGGTGCTTACCAACGCTCCGGCCCTGCAGTTCTACAGTGACAATTTCTCCACACCCAAACATGCGTCCTACTGCCTTGAGGCCGGGGAATTGCCCGACGCGATGCACCATGACAGCTTCCCGTCACCAAGGCTTGATCCCGGAGAGAGGTATCGGCAGGTAACCATCCATACTTTCACGGTACGCTAGTCAGCTGCGCTGCATCAGCATCTCGGTATAACGACGTGTCTCGATAGCTTTCTCCGGAACATCCAGTCTCGCAAGGAGCCGGAGCAGCCGTTGCTTCGCTATAGCAACCGATTCCGGGAGAGCTGCATCCAGCAGGATCTCAAGCTCAATGAATGGACCGAGTCCATCTACCTGTGAAACTTCTGCCAGTACGCCATCAAGCACGTATGCCCTTCCCCTCTTGCGTTTCGTGATTGCTTCCTGGTAACCGGTCGTACATGCAAACCGCCTGAAGGCTTCGGGGTTATCCACTGTGAATTCTATCTCATCGTTAATTTCAATATTCCCGTCAAGCTGCTTGAACTTCCGTGTCACCAGAAAGCTTCCGGACTGCTCCCGGAGACGAAACTCAGTCATTGAAGGGTTCTGTGGACTTGAAAAATAGGTGTCCTGCTTATCATACTCCCTGTATGCTGCAGCTGGAAAACGGGCCTCTATGATGGCATACATAGCCGTAACAGAGGGTATATGTGCCTTGATCTCAATCTCACAGGCCATTACTCTTTCCAGGGAAATATCATGCCACGCAGCGTTCTGTGCCCGACTCTGTCTCGCTCCTCAAAGAGGAGCGCCGACCAGGGAATCTTCTTCCTGTTCGCATCGGGATTCTCCTCGAGGTAATCATATTTATACATCAGGATCTTCAGGGCAATCTGGTGCGACATAAGTACGGCAGCAAACCCGGGAATGAGAAACGCCGTGAGTACCGAGAGGATGCTGTTTACGGCCGTATAGATCAGCAGGAACAGGCTGAACCCGATGTTGTCAAAGACCAGCAGAAAGCACTTCTTGATGACTTTCACCGGCGCATCCTGCAGCTGTACCATCACCGGAAAGTAGTACATCAGCCCCATGAGGATGAAGAGGGCAAGCCAGAAGAGGATAGCTACAATAACGGCACCTATCCAGCCCTGCATGGCTGCGTAGAACGGAATGACAAAGAAAACCATGACAAGAAGGAACCCCAGCAGCAGCATATGAATCAGGGCATGCTTCCAGCTTCTCTTAGCATATTCGAAGAACTGCCGGAATCCGGGACGCTGGTACCAGGCATAATCCCTCGTCTGGTAGGCAACAGCACCCATGTAGATACTGCCGGTTGCCATAAGGAGTAACAGCATGACAATTCCGAGGAGCAGATGTACCTGAAAGGAGAGAAAGGCAGCGTACGCAAGGGCGAGCAGCGCCACAAAACCAACATTCTGGATAATCAGGCCTATGAGATTATCCCATCCATCGAAGAAGGCTTTCTTGATAAAGAATCCAACCATATCTATACTACTATCCTTGTATCCTGAAATCTATTGTATGAACGTCAAGATACAGAATACTGTAATTATGCACTTTGTTCCAGTAATTATTCGATGATCACCAGAAGATGTACGGCTATCGCTCCCGGATGCTGAAGAGGATGCTGAACAGCGCTGCTGTCCCCCCAAGCACACTGAAGGCGGCAGCCAGTCCCGCGCAATCGATCAGCAAGCCAAACAGCGGAGCAATGATTGCCGTGACCAGCGACTGTACCTGGGATTCACCGGAGAGTCCCGCCGCCATGGATCGCTCTCTGACCATACCGCTTAGATAGGCCACCTCCATAGGTCTGCGGACATTCCGGATGATATAGATTACAATCAGCAGCAAAGCAGCAAAAAGCGGCTGGTTGAGGAAGAGCATAATCCCCATCCCGAGCAGGACAACAGCACTCAGCTTGAAGAGTCGGTCAACCCCGCGAGCCGGAGATCCGAATTTTCCAACCAACCTTGCGGCATTTCGTGCACTGAAAGCATTGAGTGTGTATATGATGATATAGATGATACCGATATCAAGGGCGGTATTCTCTGCTGCTGTAAGCCCTGCAATCACTACACCCGCTATGACTGACTGTGCCATCAGCGGTTGGATGTAATCCTTTGCAGTCTTGAAGATTCCGCCGAAGGCTCCGATGTTGAGCAGCGCATTGCGGGAAGTGGCATTACGGGCAACATCGATGAGTCCCCGCAGGCTGTCAAGATATCGTTGCCACCTGCCCGATGGAGTAGCTGTTTCCCCTGGGGAAAAATCCAGCTCGCGGGGATAGGAGACCATAAGCAGGAAGCCCAGGGTGTAGGTACCTATCGAGAGACCGAAGAGCAGAGAGTAGCTGCTGAATACGAATACGAAGAGAGCCGCTACCGCTGCCGAAACGGCAGACCCAAGCTGTGACCAGGATCGCGTATATCCGTAATACTCGGTCTTGTGCTCAAGCTGACCGGTAATCCTGAGATACTCAATGATCATAGCCTTGTGGGTGCCGGTTCTGAAAGCCTCTCCAAACGCAAAGAATACCATTGCCATCATGAGCAGGTAGAAGCTGTCGGTAAAGGCAAATATGCCAAACGACCATATATAGGCAAGGAAGCAGAGCATCATAGCCCTGCGGCGCCCGAAACCGTCGGCAAAGATACCGGACGGGATTTCGAGTATGTTTGTACTGATAGCCCGTATGGAGATAAGAACCCCTATCTGCGTGTAGCTCACCCCTCTGTCCAGTAAAAACAGCAGCATGAACGGCTCTGCAAACTGCAGATTCTTGAGAAACCCATATGCACAGAATTTAGCGTACTGAAGATCTTTCCGAATCAACGAACACTCCTCCACCATCAGCCGAGACGCAACCCATCTTACACAGAATATGAAATTATTGGAATATTGAAATTGGCTCTTCAGATATATGAAGGGCTGATGCCGCAGATCGCATCAGCCCTGTCAGGAGTAGTGGCGAAGGGATTTGAACCCCTGACCGAACGGATATGAGCCGTTTGCTCTACCGACTGAGCTACGCCACCAGAATGTAAAGACAAGGGCTACTATACCGATGAAATTCTATCCTGTCAATCATTCCCGTAGGAAAAATCAAAGTCGGCACTGAGAATCTTCCAGCGCCCCTCCTCTTCTGTGAAGTAGAGCTCTCCCGGCAGCTCACGGTCACCAAATACGAGCTTTACCGGCAGTAGCACGATATCATTCTGAGTGGAAACCGAACCGGTCAGACAGTAATCGGCGGGCAGCATCGGTATGAGCGTATCGGCAAACAGCACCCTGAACATAGTATCTGTTTCCGGAGCAAGGAATGACCCGGAATCATCATCCTCGGCAACTGCTATATTGAGAAACAGTACCTTGATAGCGTTAATCATATCCTCCCCGTAGGGAAGTTCCTCCAGGGTACTGTTCCTCCCCAGTAGTGCATCTTCGGCATTCACCGGTGGTGTCCGTTGCACGTAGAGCAGCTCATCTCCCTCGATTCCAGGCGGATTTACAGCAGTGAGCATGGCTGTGATAGATATCAGCAGCACAGCTGCAGCCGTTCGTTTACGCTTCATTTGCATATGTACCTCTTGATACACTCAATGATGCCTCTCCCGGCAGCCGATGTCAATCCTTTTTGCACTGGACAGCCGCATTCTCTTCCTTTAGTATCTAGTTCATGCATGATACGATTCTCTCCTACCTGCAGAAGTCCTTTTCGGAACCCATACGGGATCCGCTCTGGAAGAACATCTACCTCACCCCGGGTCTGCTGAAACTGATCGGTACTGAGCAGTTCCAGCAGCTGGGCCGGATCAGGCAGCTCGGCCCGGCCTTTCATGTCTATCCGGGAGCCGTGCATACCCGCCTGAACCACAGTATCGGGGTATTTCAGGTCGCAAAGAAGCTCATATCTTCTCTGATTGTGCTGTCAGATACCGGCAGTGTTGCCGCAAGCGGAATGACGCTGACCGGGGTAAAGAGCTTTCTTGCCGCCACCCTGCTCCATGACGTTGGCCACTTTCCGTTCACCCACTCCCTGAAGGAGCTGCCCCTGAAGGATCATGAAAAACTCAGCGGTGAAATCATCCTCGGCACACCGGCCCTCTTCCGTGTCCTGGAGGATGACATCGGGGCAGATCCCTCTATGACTGCTGCGATTATAGATCAGTCACTTCCTGTGACGGCTCCTGAAATTGCATTCTTCAGGAAGCTGCTTTCCGGGGCTCTGGACCCGGACAAACTTGATTATCTCAACCGGGATGCCTATTTCTGCGGTGTTCCCTATGGAATTCAGGATGTGGATTACATCATTGACCGCCTGAGAATTGTTTCCGATTCCTCGGTGGCCTTGCTGGAAAGCGGTACCGGGGCAATAGAGCATCTGCTCTTCTCCAAATACCTGATGTACCGGAATGTCTACTGGCATCGCACGGTACGCACAGCAACGGCAATGATCAAGAAGGCTCTGTTCATTGCCCTGAACGATGGAACCATTGCCCCGGAAAAACTCTATGGCCTTGATGATGAGCAGTTCAATGCGCTCTGTTGCCCATTGCCTGAGAAGCGAACCCCCTTAAGTCTCATCAGCCGGGTTATGCACCGCGATCTGTGGTCGGTAGTACTGGAAGTCCCCTACGACAGCAGCAATCCGCTTCATGTGAAATTGGAAAACCTCGAGAATCGGTATCGTTATACTGAGGAGATCCGCAGCAGCATCAATGCACGGCATGATGCCGGGATGGAGGCTTGGGATCTCATTCTCGACATACCGGAACGCGTATCCTTCAAGGCCGATCTGCATGTGCTGTCCAGAGACGGAGCCTTAGTCCCCTTTTCCCGCTCCCAACCGGTTTTTACCGCTCCGGTCATTGCCGGCTTCAGCGAATCTCTCCGGAAGATTCGTGTGCTGGTAAAACCCTCTGTTGCTGGAAACTGCAAGGTTGCAGAGTTTTTCACCGATTTATGTATATAGAAGATGTCCCAGCGATGCAGCAACAGAATTCCAGGCTTCCTTACGAAGAGCTTATAGGCGGCAATATTCCCCCATGGGTACATCGATTCATCAAGCATACCGGGAAGGCAATCAACCGCTACTCCATGATTCGCTCTGGAGACCGGGTACTGCTGGGAATATCAGGTGGAAAGGATTCCCTGGCACTGGCACTCGCCCTTGCCCTACGGTTGAAATGGCTTCCTATCACCTACAGCCTTGAGGCACTGCATATCAACTGGAAGGAGTATCCCATCTCTTATGAGCAGATTGCTTCCATGAAACAATTCTTCTCAGATCTTTCGATACCTTTCACATCCATCACTACCACCATGCATCCCGAATCCTTCAACGGGGAGTTCAACTGCTACCTATGTTCACGCAATCGCCGTCGAATCCTCTTCGAAGCAGCCGATGCACGGGGATATGACTTGATAGCACTGGGACATCATCTTGATGATCTGGTGGAAACTTCGATGATCAATCTCTTCTTCAGGGGAGATTTTGCCACCATGCAGCCCATCCAGGAGTTCTTTGGGGGGAAACTGCATATTATCCGCCCAATGATTGAAATCAGGGAACATGTCATCGAACGGCTGGCTGGGGCATACACCCTGCCAGTGGCCAAGCCGGTATGCCCCCATGACAATACCAATATTCGGACGCAGCTCAAGCCCATAGTCAGGGATCTCTGCCGGATAGATAAACTTACTCGCGAGCATGTGTATAAGGCGCATACGTTCAATTACCGTATTCCTCGACCAGAATCTCAGAATGGTAGAGCTCAATGACCGATTCGTCTTCCAAAAAGAGCAATATTTTCTGCATCACACGATTGCCGTGGTTCCGCGAGTTTGTCACTACTGCCATGCCAAGCTGACCGAAAGAGATGGAATCATTCAGATCCACTTCGGCTACGGAAACCTGAAACTTGTTTCTGATCCGTTCCTTGAGCGATTTCATTATCCTGCGCTTATCCTTGATAGAAAAGGTTCCATCCGGCAGTTTGACGATAACTTGTAACATTGCCACTATCATATTGTTAGTATATATAAACTATATTCTGTTTATGCAATAGATGTGGTATGATCGAATAGTTATAAGTTTTCTGTATTGGAAAAAGTATGTATATTAGTTTCAGGGAGAACAGTATGAGTATGAGAAGATTGCTTTGTGTTGTAATGTTAATCGGGGCAGTACTGATACCGGTAGCTGCCGACAGCAATTTCAATTTTGATCTGGATGTCGGAATTGATTATGAGGAAATCAACGGTAAGAGCTATATCGGAGCCAATCTGCAGCCTGATATTTCCATCGGTAAATTTGGTGTAGGCCTGAAGGGCTCTCTCTTTTTCGAGCTGAACATTGGCGGTGACCCTCCGGTAAGCGTGGTTCTTGATAACTGGATACCGGATTTCACCGGAGATATCACCCTGCTTGACAAGGTTCAGACAGCTGCAGCCCTCTACCTGCCGGTATTCCAGTATGTCAGATACGGTTACAAGGGAGACCCGCTCTATATCAAATTCGGCAAGCTGGAATCACAGACCATGGGTTCCGGTCTGTTTGTGACGAATTATGCAAATACCACCCTGCCCGGTACTGACATTCTAGGTGGTGTGCTTGATGTTGACGGCAGACTCTTCAATTTTCCCTATGTGGGTTTTGAGGCCTTTACTGCCAATCTGGCGGAATTCGACCTCATAGCAGGCAGACTCTATGTCAGGCCCCTGGCATTTGTCGACTTCCCCGTTATCCGCGACATCCAGCTGGGCGGAACCTATGCAGTTGACCGAAATCCGGCGCTCTATTCCGATGATCTCTCCTTTGATCCGGAAATGGTTTCCATGTATGGAGCTGACGTGCTCATGCCAATCCTCGATACATCGTTTTTCAAGCTCGTGCTTTTCGGCGATGCCGGCTTCCAGCCTGACCCAGAGCTTCCCGAGAATATCGCTGTCGGTTACAGGACCGGTTTTAACGGCCATATTCTCTCCTTCCTGACATTCAATGCCGATCTTACCTTCCCCACAGAGGGATTCAAGCCCGACTACTTCAATACTGCCTATGATGTTCAGCGTCAGGACAGGTATGAATCTGCCGGTATCTCCAGCGATAACTACTTCCTCCATGCCGGAGCCGGTTTCAACCTCTTTGAGGACAGTCTGGTCTTTGACCTTGACATTGCCAGCGAACTCTCCTACATAGACGGCACTTTCGGGGTGCTATCGCCGGAAATGACTGCTGAGTTATCACTTGGTGAAGATGTGCTGGGTTTTGTCTATTTCGACGCCATGTACAAGAAGACACAGCTTGCCGACGAAAGCCTGGAGGCCTTCCTAGAGGACGTAATATCACTGAAGAATGCTGAGATCAGGGCTAATGTCAGCATCAAATACAGCGTAATTGTTCTTGATACTGGATACATCATTGAGTTTGACAGTTCCGGTACCATGCTTGAGCCACAAATCCTTGTCGGGGCAACGGTAAGTCTCTTCTAACCGTTATTCTGATTGCGAATTGTTTGAACCCGGATACTGACTGCAGTTCCGGGTTTTTCTCTTTTTATGCTGGAAATTAATGCTGATACCTGATAGCATTGCATTGAACATCAGTACAAAAAGTATGTGAGCTACATGTAAAAAGGTTGCTTTTACATGAAGTCATAAAGCCAATTGTTCTATTTGCATCCAAGATCAATGCTTGTGCACGTTTTGCTATTGGCTCATGAAACTATTCTTACCATAATGGATAGCGTATGAGACCTGAATTCCCTAGAAAAACCTTGATTCTTGCAGTAATTATCTGTTTAGTTACAGCAGGCCCGGTATTTGCCGATGATACTGCTGCGGCTAACGGCGCTCTCTCTGTTCAATTCTCCGCCGAAGAAGATTCGGGATTCTGGATCTTCGATGAAACCGGAGCACTGATCCGGGACACTGCAGCCCTCGACGCGGTGAAAGAGGGATGGATTATACAGACCGATACGACCAAGGTAGAGCTGCATGTCGATGGGATCGGTACAATAATCCTATCTCCGGGCTCCTTTCTATCATTTGATACCATTGCTCCCGATCATGCAGAGATTCTGCTGCTGTGGGGGAAGCTTCGCTATCTGGCAGCATCCACAACATATGCTGTGATGTTCGAAACCCCTACAGCCGAGTACTCCATTTCCGTAGTTGGAGAGTATGTGCTGATTTCCGAAGCGAGCGAACAGTTCTATACCATTTCTGGGGAAGCAGCAGTGGAAAACAGGGTCTCCGGAAAAGTTGCCACTATCGGGTCCTCTCAGCTCTTCGAACCCCTGAACCGTCGGACTCCGGAAAAGGAGTTTGATGCACAGGCAGCTGCAGAGCTCAAGAATACTCTCCCCTTCACGCTCTTCAATCCCCTTGTTGCAGCCGCAACTTCCCCGGAAACTGAAAGCCCCCCCCTCGACCTGCTGCTGAGGAGGTTGTCGATACTCCGATAATCATTGCCGAACAGGCTGAAGCTATACCCGTAATTGAGGAACCAGCTGCCATCGGGAAACAGCCTGAAACCCCTTCAGTGGTTGAAGGAGAAACAGAGGAAGAGATCATAACACCGATCATTGAGTCTGTCACTGAAGAAGAGGAGGAGGCTGCAACAGCTCCTGCCGATGAGGGTGACGAAGAGACTGCACCGATCATCGTTGCAGTTGATGACAGTGAAATCCCCCGTGTACCAACCGGCTCTACGCTTGAGTCTCTTGTCCCGAGAACAACGGAGACAGTAGTGCCCATACCTGAACCGGATATCATAGTTGCAGAAGAACCAACTGCAGACGAAGAGCCCGAAGCACCCGCTGAACCGATCATCATTGCCGGGGAACCGGCTCCTGAAGAGCCCGAAGCACCCGCTGAACCGATCATCATTGCCGGGGAACCGGCTCCTGAAGAGCCCGAAGCACCCGCTGAACCGATCATCATTGCCGGGGAACCGGCTCCTG
>CAZSBC010000050.1:0-19073 GCA_964605195.1 uncultured Spirochaetales bacterium
GGGGAATACAAGGTCCTAAATTAGGGGTGCTATCCATACCATGAAAATCGGTGTTGAATACAATTTTCCCATATTTACCACGGCTCGTCACACCGTTACTTGACCAGATCAGCCCGCATCTGTAAGCTCGTTATACTATGATACTAGAAAAAATTACCAATGAAATGCTCTGGGTTATCATTGCTATTCTTGCCCTGAATCTTTTCCAAAGAAAACATCAGCAGCGCAGCCAGAAGAAACGGGTGGCGACAATTACCATTGCCAGCCTCGTCCTGCTCTTAAATATCCTGTTCGTCGTCATACTCCAGTTTAAGCTTCCCCAATGGTTGGCTTTTCCTGCTCTGCTTGTACCTATAGCCGTAGGGTATCTCCTGCGTAAGCGTATTGCAATTTTCAGGCGGAAGTGTGCATCCTGCGGGAAGAAGCTTGACATGAATTCCATGCTCTATTTTGATGACAATCTCTGTCCAGAGTGCCATAAAGAGCAGTTTCCGGAACAGTACACCACCCCTGAGCCAGAACCGGAGCCTACCGTAACCCCGGAGCTGGTACCCAGCAGTGCCCGTAACGTCGATGAAATTGACTGGGATCTCTGGGAACCGACTGAAACGGCTGTTGTCTGCTACGTCTTTTCGGGAAACAAGGTGCTGTTAATCCACAAGAAAACGGGCCTGGGCAACGGTCTTATCAATGCTCCCGGTGGCCGGATCGAGATTGCCGAGACCGCCGTGGAGGCTGCAATTCGTGAAACGGCAGAAGAGACCGGTATCACCCCGCTTGAACCCAGACAGGTAGGCGTCCTGAACTTTCAGTTCGTCGACGGATATGCTCTGCGCGGATATGTATTCTTTGCCGATCAGCACACCGGTGAAATGGGGGAGACTTCTGAAGCCGCTCCCTTCTGGGCTGATGTTGACCGAATCCCCTACGACAGCATGTGGGAGGATGACCGGTACTGGTTGCCGCTGGCAATCGAGGGCAAGTGTGTGACCGGATACTTCATCTTTGACGATCGCAAGATGCTCAGTAAAAAAATCGATAGCAGCGACCAGATGTCATGACAGCCAGCTCTGGCATTATTGTTCCCGGCGTTGTACAATATATCTGTAGATCAGAAAGCGTGTGGAGAAGGCAAATGCCCTACTGTATCAAATGTGGAGTTGAACTGGACTCGAGAATATCAGTCTGTCCGTTATGTCATACTCCTGTCATAGATCCCGAGACCCTCAAACCTGTAGAGAAGCGGGAGAACCGGATGGCAACGTTTACCGGTGTCAATACCCGGGAGATATCAGAGATGCTGAATCAACCGGTAATCCATCGGATTCCCCAGTGGATGACGCTCTTTTTTACCGGGACCCTGCTGCTGGCAGTCATTATCACACTGTTGATTGACATTCTCTCGAACAATACCATTACCTGGTCATTCTATCCCATTCTTTCCGCTCTGTATATTTGGCTCGCCCTGGTGTTCCCCTTCATGCTGAAAACGGGAAACCGGCTGGGCTTTCTGGCCAACTTCAATGCCGCAACAATCATCTATATCTTCCTGATCGACGGATTCATACCCCCGGTATCGTGGGCTTGGTATCCGGTAATCAGTCTTATGCTGCTTACCATCATCATCGTTACCCCTGCCTACTTCGGGAAACGATACGCCTTCCCGATTATTCTGATCTACTATGCAGGTTGCAGTATCTTTCTCTGGGCACTTGAGCGACTACTGTCAGGCAGCTGGTTCTATCCCCTGGCCTTGCCGATTCTCTCTCTTGTCTGCGGCGGTGCCCTGATCATGAACAGCGTCTCCGCCAGGATCATGAAGACCAGAAAATGGGATGATACCTATGACAAGGGGTATCTGGCATCATCGCTGGTAATAATCATTGCCGCCGGTATGGCAGTGGGAATCGATGCCATCTGTACCCGATTCATTCCAACCCGTGACGCGATGGGCTGGTCATTCATCACTGGAGGGGCGCTTGTGCTCATTGCCGCTTTTCTAATGCTTGCAGCATTCAACGAGCAACTCAAGCTGTTTCTCACCAAGAAATTCCATGCCTGAACAGAGTACCGGTTACTGCCGAATCAGCCTTTCACGTACAATGTGGCCAAACTTCGGCTGCTGAATCCTGGCAGGATATTCAGCAGATACGTATCCCTTGGCCAAAACAGCTTCGACGACAGCGGCTCCGGGGTCAATGACGGGTACTTCCACTCGGTTTTGTAGGATGTCCCCCTGTTCCCTGATCGTCGTTGACCCGGGAATAATCACATCTGCACCCTGTTCAACAGCCCTTTTCCCCGCTGCAATGAGGCGTTCCCGGAAAAGGTCCTCTTGTGCAGAAGGATCAAGTTCAGGATGATAGATATGCATCCCGACTGTTTCAATCGAGCTGAGTATAGAGCTGTATCCATAAGCCGCCACCTTCATGCCAAGTATCCGCTTCCAGTCATCATCAAGTGCCAGAATGGCGATCCTTCCCTCCGGCTTTCCAGCAAGCTGCGAAAGTGCCCCGGCAAGCGAAGCCTCAAGCGGTCCGGCCACCGGGATGGAGAGAGACTGTCGCAGCTCCGGCACCCCCGGGTCCGCAGTGCAGTCAATGATCACCCCGTCACACCCCTCTCTCTCGGCTTCTTCTCCCCCGAGAATAATGTATACGGTTGCCCAGAAGAGGTCATACTCAGAATCGGTAAGCCTGGGGCCTCCCTCAAGATTATAGAATACCGGGAGTGCCCGTCCTGCAAACAGCTCGGTATATCGATTGATTCTTCTTTTCGCTTCATCTCTCGTCACCGGAATAGGTGGAATGATTGCCACTTTCCTCATATATCTCCATCCTTATTTGATATCCTAGCACACACCCGGGTAAAAACCTACGATTTCTGATCACCTCTGCTTCGGTTATTGACAAACAGGCTGTTCGTTTATATAGTGAATAGCCGATTCAGGAGAGGTGTCCGAGAGGTCGAAGGAGGCGGTCTTGAAAACCGTTGAGCCGCAAGGTTCCGTGGGTTCGAATCCCACCTTCTCCGTAACCACCGGCCATATGGATTGGTTTTCCATGCTGGTTTTGCTGGTTCAGCAGTCCAAAACTGCCGGTAAGAACATGTATGTAGATGGAGAGGTGCGAGAGCGGTTGAATCGGGCTCCCTGCTAAGGAGTTGTACCCTGACCGGGTACCGAGGGTTCGAATCCCTCCCTCTCCGTTTTTTTGTAGCCATAGCTCAGCTGGATAGAGCATTAGATTGCGGATCTAAAGGTCGGAGGTTCGAATCCTCTTGGCTACGTCAGGGAGAGATGCGAGAGCGGTTGAATCGGGCGGACTCGAAATCCGTTGTGCTGTTTATCAGTACCGAGGGTTCGAATCCCTCTCTCTCCGCCTATACATACGCTTGTTTCGGGAGAGATGACCGAGAGGCCGAAGGTGTACGCTTGGAAAGCGTATGTACTCTAACCGGGTACCGAGGGTTCGAATCCCTCTCTCTCCGTTCCCCTTCAGTGTTGATAGTCAGGTTTGTGCTATCAGTCGTCGCCCAACCCCGTCAGGACCGGAAGGTAGCAGCGGTAAGTGATTGATTGATGAGCCACAAGTTGCCTGCCTTGAGCTGAAGGGGTTTTTTTTTATATTATGGTATATAATAAGAATTCCTGCTGTTTACGAAACCGGTTTGCATATCAGGCGATACGGTTCCGGGAAGAGTTGGGAAAGGGGTGTGCGGATGGCATTCGAAGTGACTGCTAACAGGAAAAGGCCAAGGAATTTTGATCAGTTGGCAGGACAGGAATTTGTCGTATCAACACTGAAAAACTCTCTTCGAAGCGGCCGGATAGCACATGCCTTCCTCTTTTCCGGTCCTCGTGGGGTGGGCAAGACTTCAGCCGCAAGAATACTTGCGAAAGCCCTGAACTGTTCTGAATATGATGAGCCTACCGAGAATCCGTGCGATGTATGCACAAACTGCAGGGAGATTACCTCGGGAAACTCACTTGATGTCCTTGAGATCGACGGAGCAAGTAATACTTCGGTAAATGACATCAGGAGAATCAAGGATGAAGTGCTCTTCTCACCTACAAGCTGCAGGAAGAAGGTCTATATCATTGATGAAGTCCACATGCTCTCCAACAGTGCCTTCAATGCCCTGCTGAAGACGATCGAAGAACCTCCTGAGTATGTCGTATTCATCTTTGCCACTACTGAAATCCACAAGGTGCCAGCTACTATCAGGTCCCGCTGTCAGCAGTACCATTTTCAACTCTTTCCTATCGAGGTTATCATTGACCTGTTGGGAAAAACTGCCGAAGAGAGCTCCGTAGTCATTGAGGACGATGCCCTCTTCTGGATAGCAAAAGAGGCCACCGGTTCCATGCGCGATGCCTACACCCTGTTTGATCAGATAGTTGCCCTGGCAATAACCGAAAGCGGACAATCCGGGGAGGAAACTGCGCAGACCTGTGTCATAAGCATGGATCTTATCCGGGATAAGCTTGGTCTTGTGGGAATTGATGTGATCAACATCCTTGTCGAGGCCATGAGTCGCGGTAACGCCGGTGAGGCAGTCGAGATTGTGCATGACACGCTTCACCGCGGAGTATCGGTAGAGCAGCTGGTAACCGATACAGTGGAATATTTCCGGGCCTTGCTGTTAATACGGCAGGGAATTACCCGTGACGCCCTGATCGGTAGCAGATTGGAACAGATATCACAGACAGTCATCCGGGCGTATTCGAAGGAGCAGCTTGAAGCGGCTATTGAGCTGCTGCTGGAACTGTACAGAAATATCAGGTACTCATTGAATCCCAGATTTGAGGTTGAACTGGCATTCAGCCGTCTCGCCGACCTGCACAGACTCGTTTCTCACACCACCCTGGTAGGTCGGCTTGCTTCACTTAAGGACCAGCTGCTGCGGGGAGAGTTTACTGGCGGGAAAGATCCTGTATCGGTAGCCAAACCTGAAATAATACCTAAACCGGATACTCCGGAACAACTTACGGAGGAGCGGCATAAACCGGCGTTCTCTGAATCCGAGAAATCGCCTGACTTTTCGCCGGTTGAGATTACCCGCAATCATATTGAATCGGTCCAGGCTGAGCTCAAGAATGATTATCCGGCACTTGCAGCCGCACTTGGTAAGATAGTTGATTGGCATTATCATGATTCCATACTTGAACTTATCTTTCCCGATGCGTATACTGCCGGGAAAATAGCAGGCAGTACTTCTGTCATCCAGCAGGCCTTTTTCTCACTGCTGGATACCAGGCTGGATCTGAAAATCATCACAGCTGCTGACCATGATCGGGAGCATGAACATGCTCAATCTGAGCCCGATGGTGACAGCGACTCGGCTGTGGAAATGGTCAAGAGTATTTTCAGAGGTTCGGTAATCCAGGATTGAACTACCGATACAGCGGTTTGCGCTGTCCAGACACTGCTGCCTCATACAGGAGAAACAGATGAATCCCATGGACATACTTAAAAACATGCAGGAACTGCAGGGAAAAATGAGTGAAATGCAGGAACGTCTCAAGGATATTGTTATTACCGGATCATCAGGAGGTGGCATGGTCTCCATCCGCATGAACGGAAAAATGGAAGTCCTTGATGTGAACATCGCCCCCGAAGCCGTTGATCCCAGGGATGTTGCCATGCTTGAGGATCTGGTACAGGCAGCAGTCAACTCCACCATGCGTGATCTTCAGGAGGAACTGAAATCCCAGGCGGCGAATCTTGCCGGTGGAACCGGTATGCCTTTCGGGGGTAATTTCCCCGGACTCTAGCCACATGCCCGCCCTTTCAGGAGAACATGATGAAAATACTACAGGAGCTGGTCAGAAACCTTTCAAGACTGCCCGGGATAGGTGCCAAAAGCGCCTCAAGAATTGCATATTACCTGATACAGTCTGATCCCCACTACAACCAGAACCTCTCGGCACTGATTGCCGAACTCCAGAGCAGAATCTTCACCTGTTCAGAATGCGGCAGCTTTACTGAAACAGATCCCTGTCCGATCTGTTCCGATACAGGTAGGGATAACGGCACCGTGTGTGTGGTTGAACAACCGCAGGATGTGCTCACCATAGAGGCCTCGGGAGCCTATCATGGGCTGTTTCATGTGCTGCAGGGTGCGATTTCACCTCTGGACGGGATAGGACCTGACCAGCTGACAATAAAGCATTTGATGAAGCGGATAACTGACAGGAACTTCAGTGAGGTAATTCTGGCGACCAATCCTACTGAAGCAGGCGATACTACGGCACTCTACATCTCACACCTGCTCAAAGAACGCAGTATTACCGTGACCAGACTTGCCTCTGGCCTTCCGATCGGGGGTGATCTGGAGTATGCCGATAGAATAACCCTTGCCAGATCCCTGCGCGGCAGGATTCGACTGGAGTGAATCCCCCTGAATTACAGTCCGCGGGCTGAGCGTAAATCTTCGTACGCTGCCTGTATCTCCCTGAACTTGTCAGATGCAAACGTGATAAACTCTTCCGGCAACCCTTTTGATGCAATTTTGTCGGGATGATACTCAGAGACCAGTTTCCGGTAGGATCTTTTTATCTCTGCATCGGTTGCCGTAGGCTGCAGCCCCAGAACGGCATAGGAGCGGGGGGCACCGCCTGCTGAAGAGGCAGAACTGTTGCTGTACCGACTCCTGAAGAGACGCATCTGCTCAGGAGAGAACTGGAAGATACTGCCGGCCTGCCTAATCAGCGTCTCTTCACTGGAAGAGATCCCGCCATCGGCAGAGGAGACCCGATAGAATATGTCTATCATCAGTTCAAGCAGCTGGCGGTTTGTCCTGAAACTCTGGTAGAACTGCAGAGCCAACTGCTCGAAAGAGCTCTGATTAGTCAGAGCAGTCTCAAATACCTGCATGGCAACAGCCTGACTGCGAGGATCGAGTTTAAGATCCCTGCGGATAAACTCCTCTATCTTACGTCGCTCCGCTACTGAGACGCTTCCGTCTGCAGAGGCTATACGGGCAAGCATGGAAAATGCTCCCACAAAAAAGACCATCTGAGCCTGTTCACGTGCACTTGCCTGGTTGCCGAATGGAGATTGTGAGGCAGTTCCCTGAAATCCGAAGAGACCGCTGTTCTGTGTTGTACGGTTGTTACCGGGGAGTTGCTGTGCCTTGTCGAACATGCCACCGAAGACCGCTCCAGCTATCATACCGATAGGTCCCCCGAGCATAAACCCTACTGTTCCGCCAATTATTTTTCCCAGCCAAGCCATATTTACCTACAGTTTATCAATCAGCATGGAACACTTTCCCGAAGGAATGGGCAGTGTCTTATTCTTCTTCTGATCCAGGATGTCGATGGTGAAGTAGTAGAGCTTTTCCGACTCAAGGCGAATCTCCCATCCCCGGATGTTCTTGTTGCTGAGAATGGTGATGAGGTTCCGCTTCAGGGAAAGATCCTCTATGCCCATAGCCTCAAGAGTCGGCATGATCCAATCCACTGTCTTGCGTGGAAGGCTGATATCAAGCCCAATAATGTTCTCAATCATCAGAGAGATGGTTGACAGTCCGGTCATCGGGATGAATTTTTTCCTCGGCATACCGTTGGGGAAGCCCTTGGCCGGACCCTCCCTGTTGGGAAGGTAGGCTTCATAGACATCACCGTTTTCGGTACCGTCCGGATGCAGACTGTCGAGCAGAAAATAGAGATGCCTGATACAGCACTCACGGGCAAACTCGTACTCACGATACTGCTCAAGCCCCTTTACCACAAAGAAGGTGTAATAGGGTATTACTGCTCCACAGTAGCCGTTCCCATCTTCAGAGAAAGACTTCTCACTGGCAGCTATCGTAGGGAAGGGATTATCGGTTCCGAATTCATCCGGATCCTTCAGCAGAGAGATTAACCGGGCAATCCTGTCATCGTTGGGTATTTCCGCCAGCAGGGTAAAAAACGCATTGATCGTCTTTATCCGAATATGGCTTTCATCTTCACGCAGGTCATAATAGAACTCATCATCCTCATTCCACATTTTAGTGTTAATGCGGGTTTTCAGGGAGAAGTACTGGCGCTTATACCTGAAACTCAACTCCTTATCGTTGAGGATGTCACCGATAGCAGACATATACAGGGCACTTATTGCCATAAGGGTGTTGAAATCCAGGGCATAGCATACGCTCTCACGGGGCATGTTGTATGTCAACAGAGCTTCAACAGGAACGGCATAGAGCCCATTCTCCATTTTATAGTTTTTCTCCAGCCACCCCATATATCCTTCAAGGACAGGAACAATCTCCTTAAGGCGCTTCTTGTTCCCGATCTTGTGAAACAGATTCAGTTCAATGAATGGAAAAAGGGGGGGGTGAATTCCTTCAGGATTGCCTTCACTGAAGACAGCCTTTCCGTCTGCAACAGAGTATTCACCGCGAATGGCTCCAGAGGGCTCCTGCTTAGAATAGAAAAAGTCTATCATGGCGAAGGGGGAGTATGTCTGGTTACTATACACAAGAAAGAGCGATGAAATACAGGAGTAGAATTGATGGAACGTCTCCTGTCCCTCATAACTCAAGTAGCTACCGTTGAATCCGGACTCAACAGATCCCTGTTTCCAGAATTCCTGAAGCCATATCCAGGTTTTGTCATACACATCAACAAAATCCTGATCATAGAAATGTACAGTAGGCACATTTTCGTTCAGCAATTATTTCTCCTTGGGGGAGGCTATTGTCGACAGATAAAAACACACTCTAGTAAAGAGTGCTTATCATGTAATAGTTTTATATATGTAAAATTACCAATAACCTATAAAATCTCAGATTAAAAAATACTACGTAATCTGTTAGATGTCAAACCTGAAGGTTGAAATTAGTAGGAAATTATCGTTCCCCAGGATTATTCCTGTTGCGAAAAAACCGGCACTGCTTGGGTATTGCATTCTACTTAGCTGCAAAATCATAGTTGCATAGTGTCATATTATAGGCATCCGGTAAAGATGATCAAGAATGGTCCCATCGCGATACTCCACAAGCCCTACTACATGAGAATAGTCCGGTTTTTCATACTGTGGTGTTCCAGTAATTTTGAAAGTTTCTTCCATCAGTTTCAGCATTGATACTGAACGATACCCCTGATTGAAAAGAGCAGCTATCAAATCATCCCGGCAGGGATTAACAGAAAACCCCCGCTCTGTAATCACCATATCAACTGACGAACCTGGTGTACAGACTGTCCGGACAGCGGGGTGTATTGAAGGTATCCGACCGCGGAAAGAGGGAATGACAACCACCGTAGTTTTTGCTCCGGCTGCAGTATCAGGAGCTCCTCCAAGCGCTCCCAATACTCTGCCATCACTCCCTGTAAGGGAGTTTACCTGATACGTAAGATCTACTTCTGTAGCTGAAAGTATCATGAGATCCAATGTTTCGGCGATACATCCCCCAGGATGCAGCATGTTTGCGTAACGGGAAGCGCTGATTTCATGATACCCCTCATGAAAATTCGTTCTATCGGCAAATGAAAGAACAGCTCTATCAAAGCTCTGCACATCATACAGTCTTTCAATAAGCCCAGCTTTAAGCATCGTCACAAGCGTCTCTGTCACACCTCCGCAGGCAAACGATCCGATAATTCCATTGGATTGCATATAGGCATGTAACATACGGGATACTGCCAGCGAGATACCCCCACTTCCGGCCTGAAATGCTATTTTATGTCGAATCAAACGAGCCGCTGTCAAAAGTTTAAGCGTTTTTGCTGCAATAACATGCTCCAGGGGAGTGATCGCACTTCTGAGACTGCCATGTGTCATCTGGCCGCGAACACCTATAGACTCAAGCACTACCACTGATTCAACCAGATCACCAGGTATGCTGATATTGGTTAGCTTGTCTTTAATAAGATAATCGGTAATGCCAATCACGTGGTTAGCATTATCCGCATCAACCAGGGCATAGCCCAAGGAACCAAAGGCGTTCGGCCCGTAATAACCGCTCATATTCCCTTCGTCATCTATGGCCGAAGCAGCAATAAAAGCCACATCGATGGGGGTTTCACCCGTAGTAATTGCACGTGCCCTGCCGCCATGGGAACGGAATATTATCGGGGCAGGCAATTCACCCCTGAGCATTACCGTTCCAAGCGGTTCCTTCACTCCTGTTGTTTCTATGCGTGAGATAACCCCGGATGTAACGGCATCAAGAACCGCACCGCAGGATGAACCCAGCAGCGAAGAAAAGCAAGCTGTTAAATCCTTATAGCCCATCTCTGTCAGGCAGTGCAGCACCTGCTCCAGAACCCGATCACCATATCGCAGGTGGTGGTGAAAGCTGATGCGCATGCCATTCTGCAGCTTCGCGTTTTCTATTGCATCCTTGAGAGATCGATACCTGTCTCTCATGACCCTATGATCCGTTCATTCCGCTGCATGTGCTTTACAGAGTCCATCACTTTCCGGGCTCGATCGATTACTGGGGCATCAATCATCCGTCCGGCAGAATCTGCATATACACCCCTTCCCGTTTCATCGAGAGTCTGCAATATTGCCTGTGCAGCAGCAACCTCAGCTTCTGTAAAAGAGAAAATTGAGTTCACAATCTCAATCTGCCCTGGATGTATTACAGCCTTACCGGTAAACCCTAACTGTCTCCCACGCTTCGTATCACCTTCCAGCCCTTCTCTGTCAGATATGTTTCCCCAGCTTGAATCATAAGCTGCCAGGTTACAGGCAGCCGCAGAACAGACAACCCGGCTTCGGGGATAATCCAATGCAAACTCAGGACCGAACCTGTCAATACCCAAAGATGTGCAGTAATCCTCAGCTCCAAAACAGAGTGCTGATATCCGGTTGCTGGATTTGGCAATGGGAAATGCTCGTTCAATCCCATTTGGTGTTTCCAGTATGCACTCGATTTCAACAGACCCTTTCTGTATGTTATATTTGCATTCATATGTATCCAGAGCTTCAAAAAGCGGAACAAGCTGGTCTTCAGATTCCACTTTCGGAACTCTGATCAATCGTATTCCAGCTGCCACTGCCGCCTGGATATCAGAACTCCACCAGGGAGAGCCAATCTGGTTAATCCTGACCCCCACCCGCATCCTGCCAGACAGCAGCAAAGCACCAACTGGTGCAGAAAAGAAGGCAGAAAGCAGCATCCTTGAATCCTCTTTTGCAGATATTGGAATTGAGTCTTCAAGATCATACACCACCGAATCTGAGCCATAGACAGGAGCCTGTACCATCATATATGGATTGTCTGCAGGACAGTAGAGCGTGCTGCGGCACCAATTGTCCTGTACGTTATTCGAATTTTCCTTGGGTAGCTTTCTGCTTCCCTCTTCATTCTCTTTCTGCTGCTGATCATCACATGGTGACTCTTTGTCGCCGGCAACAGGTATAGCTTTTGCGAGTTGGTCTGCCTTTTCCATTATGGAATTGAAAAAGTGTCGGTCGAATGGCTTCATATCCTCGAACTGCTTGGTTATCGTTCTTGATTCACAACTGTCAAGATACAGTGCAATTGCTGAAGTGGTGCGAGCAATCAACGTAAAATCCATGGCTTGTCGGTCAGCTACTGTAACTACTCCTGAATCTATGCCCAATACATCAAGAACAGCTTTGACCACTTGGTTTTGCCGGGAGCCAAAAAGTTTACTTACGGTAGATTCTATATTAACGGCAAGGCGGCTGCTGTCTGGAATATACCTGACCTGACAATCACCTTTCTTTACTGAGGGTATATCATGATTTATTCCGCCTTCAGTCATATCTTCCTCTTATCAGCTGGCAGGATTAATCGGAAATACAGCAAAATCGTAAAACTGTACATACTTGACCCCACCCAGACCAACCTGCCCTCTTAACAGCGGTTCTTTATCATCGGTATAGAACATGGCAGGACATCCTTCAACAGCACTTGCAAGCGTATTGCCTTTAACCGTTATCTCTATTCTGATAGTTTCCTCAGCATGGGAACTCGACTGTTTGACAAGCCCGGACACATCCTCTGTTTTCAGCAATCGTCGCTCGTCACCTTTCCAGCGCTCAAGCTTCAGTGTTTTCATTTCTATCAGGCTAAGCACATAGCAATTCCTTGCTCCCCGCATTCGAACAAAAATTGATGCCGTGTGTTTTGAACCGGTAGCTACAGAAGTCCGGACGGAATAGTCCTGCCATTCGGGATCGCCGGTGTAACTAGAGATCTCACCAGTTCCCGATCCCGTGTACCACTCATCCTCAATACGCCAGAATCCCCGAAGGTATGTCCACCCACGCAGAGAACCAGCCTCCTGGACCGCATGACGGAAACTTATCCGCCAATCTGGTGCCCCATGCCAATCAAGGTAATCAACTCCGAAACTGCCGTTCCATTGCGTTTGAGCCGTGGATTGGATAACAATACCGATTTGAGAAAGCACACAGTCGGGGATATCAGGTATCGTAAAGAAAAGTTTTGCAGCAGCACCCACTGGAAGGGCTATGGCTGATCCTGTATACCGGCTGCCAGAAATTGAATCCTGGACATATAGTGCAGCCGTTATTTCAGTAGGAGCGTCGGGTGGGAGCAGAACCTGGGCTTCAAGAGTCTGACCGGGATATATGGGAGAGCTAAAACTAGCTCCATAATAATTTGCACTTAACGATTCAATCGAATAGAGTACCGCCTTTCCAATGGCAACCACATCCTTTTTCCCGAATTTTTTCACAGTTGCCCACAGTTGCCCCGACTTATTTCTCAACCGAAAAAGTTTTGCATGTCCTTGAACTACTCTGAATCCCTGAAGGGAACCGGGATAGGCAAAATGAAGCTTGTGCCTGTTGGCTGGAAACGGTATTCCCATCAGATACTCCCCCATATCTGATATGCGATCCGCGCAAGTTGGAATTGTCTGCAGATTTCTAGCACCAATCAGTCCAGCTATTACTACTTCGTCATTCATAGGATCTCGCCAACTTTGATCAATACCTTCTATTCCGGCTAGGACCCCTGCAATGGTCCCCACATTGCCGGCATTGCAGTCAGTATCCCATCCGGCCATGACTGCAATCTGGATAGAGTCAGAAAATTTTCCGTTTCCATACAACAAAGCTATGGCAATTATGCCGGCATTTGGAATAATTGGTACTTCACCGAGATACCGATCGTAACCAAAATTCTGTTTCAGCCAGACAAATGCCTCCTCCCAGGGTTTGCGGGCTTCCAGAGCTCCTTGCGCAGAAGCTATCGAAGCCCGAGACATTGCCATCTGTTTTTTATGGAAATCCAAAACACCTAAAATTATCCGGGCATAGTCACTTGATTCGGGAATCCAATCAAGCGCCTTATGAAGCAGTGAGACCGGTTCAGTTTCCACAAAGGCAATGCTTGTCAATGCTGCAATAAACCGACTCCCTATGACGCCTTCCCCATCATGCGACACATATGCAGCCCGTTCTGCGATATCAGCGGCAGCAGATGGATTACCAGGATAGATCAATCCCCATACATCACTGAAAATCTGACCGCCTATCTGCTCTGCCAGCATTTTCCCGTTCTGTGCAGCAGCTCCGGACTCTGGAGCGTGAATACCTGCTTGTAAATTGCAATACGCCGTATGCTCGGTAGATACTCCATATCCTCCCCACCATAGTGTTCCATGCTGGTCACCAAGATAATCAAGCCAGGCATCTCCGAATTGCCTGCTCGAAATTTCAGGTCCATAGTCAAACAGAGCCTGCAGAAGAATCATAGGGAACGCTGTATCATCGTCCGGTTTGAATATCTTACCTTCAGGCAGCGGGAGAAAGCCATCTATTCTCCCAAGATGCGTATGGATCTGTTCATATGTCCAATTCTCAACAGGGGCTCCAAGTCGAACTCCAGAACACTTTCCCAGCCATCCGGCATATACTCGCTCCCGATATTGTTTCATACGTGGCTCTTCCACCCTTCCTTGGATACCGTTTGCGGTCTCTCTCTTTCGCTGCATCAGGAAACATCCTCCCACTTCCGCAGAAGTTCAGGCAGTTCTGTATAGTTGTATATTACTATATCGGCATCAAAATCAGCAGGTTTTTGAACATCGTCAAAAATACCGGCATAGCGGATTGTCCGGATTCCCAGCGCCTTTGCACCGGCAATATCTGTCTTTCGTAAATCACCGATATGAACCATCTGTTCAGGCAGGCACTGGTAATAATTGAGCACGGCATTGAACATACCTGGATGTGGTTTGCTGATTCCGGTTTCATCGGAATAGACCCGACAGGGTATATGACCACCTGATATTCCATATCTCTCCATAAGCCGGGACAAATACATTCCGGAGGCAACACCCGTATCAGAGATAACCGCAAGATCATATGATTCTGCCAACTTCAGAAGAACGGCAGGCATGTGAGGAACTGGTATGCTTATACCGGAAAAAACAGCTTCCTGCAGTTTTGTGCATAGGTTATTGAATTCTATACTGTCAAGGGGGCTGTTTACAGTAAACGACAGTTCTTCAAGGACCAGAACAAGCCATTCTTGTACTGTCAGGGTTCTCTGCTCCTCTATCCAAATGGTATCCCATTTGTTCCAGGCTCTTTCCATAGCCATCAAGATATGCTCAATTGCTTTAGCTCTGCCACATTGCAACCGTACTGCATCGGCTATCCGTGAAGCTCGTTCATCTTTTAACGACCGGGTATTCCAAAAAAGCGTATTCCAAAAATCAAATGATATTACCTGTATTTGGCGATAGCCATGACTCTTCCCCTGCATACTGCAATTATCCTTTCAGCCCCAGAGAGGCAATCCCGCCGATTAACTTCTTTTGTGCAAAAAAGTAAAGTATCAGTACCGGTAGCATGGTAGATAGCGTCGCTGCCATCAGTAGGTTCCATTCAACACTCCACATACCCTTGAACATTTCCAGGCCCATCTGGATCGTATACTTTTCATAGCTGTTTATATAGATCAGGGGTTGTAGAAATTCATTCCAGGTCCAAAGGAATGTATAGGTTATTACAATCGTCAGGGCAGGGATGCAGAGTGGGAGGAGAATACGATACAGAATACCAAAGTTCCCCAATCCATCGATCCTGGCAGCATCGTCCAGATCCCTAGGCATCGTTTTAATATATTGCACCATAAGGAAAATAAAGAACGGGGTACCGGTGAAGGCTGGAAGGATCAACGGCCAGTATGTATCAATAAGGCCCAAACGAACATACATACTGAACAGCGGAATAAGTTTTGTCTGTAAGGGAATCATCATGGTGCTGATAACCAGCAGAAACAGTACCTGTTTACCAGGGAAACGGAAACGGGCAAATCCATAGGCAACAAGAGGTACTGCAAAGAGCTCACCCATGGTTTTAAACAGTATAATTCTTAAGGTATTGCCCATATAATTTACCATTGGCACCCGTTGGAAAGCTTCCCAGAAGTTCTCCCAATGCGGTACCCTTGGAAACCATTCAGGGGGCCATGCAAATATCTCCCAACGGTTTTTCAGTGCGGTTGATAGCATCCATGCAATGGGAATCAGAAAAAAACATGCAATTATGACCATGAAAATATGCGTGATAATTGTCTTGACAGGGTGTGTTTTCATGCCTTGCGATCATCTCCTTCATAATATACCCAGCGTTTCGAAGTATAGTTGACAACAACCGTCATGCTCATGATCACCACTACAAGAATTAGGATAAGAGCCGAGGCATACCCGGTATTGAAATGTTGAAAGCCCTCTTCATAAAAGTAGAGAAGATAAAAATACGTGGCCTTTAAAGGACCTCCTTTGGTGATGACAAAGGCTTCTGTAAACACCTTGAAGCATTCTATCATCTGGATGATCAGCTGAAAAAAGAGGGTGGGTGTCAGAAGAGGTATTGTTATGCGAAAAAAGGCCTGCCTTCTTCCAGCACCATCAATCCGGGCAGCTTCATATAGCTGAGCCGGAATATTCTGCAACCCGGCCAGATATATTACAGCACTGCCTCCCACCTTCCAGATGCTCATGCTGGCAACCGACGGCAAGGCCCATGCTGGATCCCAGAACCATCCCGGGCCCTTTATCCCTATCAAACTGAGCAGTGTATTCACCATGCCAACATCTGGCTGTAACAACCAAGTCCAGAGCATTGCTACTGATACTCCTGAAATTACAGCCGGGATATAAAAAAGAGTACGGTAGATATTCATGCCACGAATCTTCTGATTCAGCAGGAGTGCCAAAAGAAGTCCAAATACAATAATAATGGGTAGTGACATGACTACATACATACTGGTAACTTTCAGTGCCTGCCAGAAGAAAGGGTCTTTGGTGAACATATGTATGTAATTTTCAAAGCCTATCCAAACAGGGGGTTCCATGATAGTCCAACGGGTAAAGCTGTAAAATATCGTAAAAGAGATAGGCATGAGCGTGAAGGCCATAAAGCCAAGAAGCCAGGGGCTTATGCAGATATAGGCATCAATTGCCTTTCGTCGTTCGATGATGGACCGCTTCATTCGGGCGTTACTTCTCCTTTGATTAAGGCATGACTGTTAGCATTCCATTGTTATCAACCAGCATCCCGTTTGTTCATGCACTTCATGATCTCATACATTTGTCATGAAAGCGAACAACTTATTACCAGTGACCCGAGAATTTTCTGCCTGATAATCCGATTACTGTTGTTCAATACGGTCTGATCAAACTAGATTGACCAGACCATATAGAATATTCATTCGACCTTATCGTAGCTATGCTATAATCAGCGTCCCAGAGTCTTTTTTGCTTCATCAAGAGCAGCCTGAGCTGTTGGAACCAATGCATCAAGTTCGGCTTTTATTTCAGAACGGGTTATAAGATTGAGCTGAATCTTATCCCATAGGTCCTTAATAACTGCTTCTACTTTGGAACCAGAGGGGTGAGAACCTCTCCAGATTGCAACGTTTGTATCTTCCAGTACCTTGAGAAATCCCTGAACATAATCCTTGTCTGCATCCTTATACTGCCTTGCAACACTACCGATCGAAGGAAACAGATTGGCGTTATCCATCAGGAATTTCTGTCCTTCTGGCCCAACATACCATTTAAGAAATTCCCAAGCCTCATCTGGGTGCTCTGATCCCTCCCAAATCGAAACCATCAATGACCAGGCATTGACATATCGTTCGCCACCGGCCAATCCAGGTTCTCGTACAACTCCGAAATTCATACCTTCCTTCACTGCATTGAGCATGTGTCCCTGATTCAAGGTTGCCATAGCAAGACGACCAGCCATAAATAGGTCAACCGGTCCGGTATTTTCGGAGCTGAGTGTTTCCATATCAGAGACTGAAGGAGTTGCTCCTGACCGCATCAGGTCGTAAAACCATTCATACGCCTGCAATGAGCCGGGACTGTTCAGATAGCCTTCAACGGTGGTACTGTCGGGGCTATACAGACGTACATTTTCACCATGATTAAACCAGATTGCCCGGAAGGGTCTTTTAAGTATCTCACAGCCCCAAATTTTCTTTTCCGGAATAGTCACTTTCTTAGCTGTCTCCAGATAATCAGCTGTAGTCCAGTCATCTTCAGGATAGGCAACACCGGCAGCATCGAAAATGTCTTTATTGTACATTATGAATTGAGCGCCAACTCCCAAGGGTAACCCAATTGTCTTCCCGTCAAATTGAGTTTTTGTCTGCCAGAAGGCATCATAGTACATCCCGGTATCAAAGTTGTCGCGGGCGATCAGATCATCCAGCGGCAGGGCTTTTGGATACCAGTTGGCTATGGAGAAGAAGGCTACATCCGGACCACCCACTCCTGATCCCAGAGCTGTTGTCATCTTGGTTTCAAATCCACTGACTGGCATCAGTATCATGTTGATCTTAATTGATGGATGGCTCGCTTCAAACTCTTTTACCATAGCACGCTGCGAAGCTTCATCATACTCCTCTGAATCCCATGTCCACCACTCCAGGGTAACTACATCCTCTGCAGCAGGCGCCTCCTGCTGGCCAGCAGCAAAAGCATAGTTAGTAACAGCAAGTGTTATCAGAATGCAGATGCTTATCTTCATCCATACCCTTCCACTCTGTTTTGAGGTTTTCCTTTTCATACAACCCTCCTCATAAATTTTTCTCCGCCAAAGGCGGTGTAAACCATTGTTTAGGTGTTTCACACTGAAAGCACGCTAGTGAGACGTATGCTGATCTCTTAAAGCCCGTTCAGCCAGCTCCCGTCCCAGTTCAATGAGATCTTCCGATACAGCAAACGGAAGGCATACTCCCGAGGGATTTCGAACCTGCTCAATCCAGCTCTCAGGAATAACCTGTAATCCCTGCCCTGCAGCACAAAGAGCTAGCGTAAGCGCACAAATAGTATCCGCATCTCTTCCAAAGTTTGCAGACAACACGAACGCTTTCATGAAATCCCCTCCTGATAAACGATATAAACCATATACCTGGGCAATTGCTTCAGGTGCTGATGAATGTTTGGGAGTCCAGAGTTTTTCATGCAAGGCAGCCCACCCCTTCTGAAAGGAAGCTATGTCAGAGAGGCTCTGGTTATTAATTGAGCACTCCCCGGAAGTATCAGTCATTCCCTCGGTAATCTGCATGACAAGGCGTATGCGCCGCCCTAACCAGCTATCTTCGGGTGCCCAATCCATTCCAGCCTGGATTACCTGGTCCACGGTACTACCAGTGAGCGCTGTAGCAATACTTGCCGCTATTGCCTGCGCAGCCCATATACCATCACGATCATGGCTAACGGAAGCATCAATTGCTGCCAGACTGGCCGCTTTCTGGGCATTTCCTAAAGCAGCTATCCCAAAAGGCACTGCCCGCATTGCCGCACCATCGTCTACATTGAAGACATTGTCCTGCCCGCTCAATGGCGGATCCACTCCTTGCTCCAGATTCCATAAGGCACCATACAAAGGCATTCCTCCTCTTTCTTTGGCACCGCCCTGCTCGACGACCAGACGTCTCCAGCAGTCAGCAACATTCTTTGCAGAATAATCATTCCAATGATCAAGCAGTGCCCTGGCAGAAAGGATGGTAAATTCGGTATCATCAGTGCTTCTCCCCTCAGGAAGCAGCCAGGTCAGTATCCCGTACCGCTGCCGAACAGCATCAGACCTTCCCAAGTCACCGGCAGCATC
>CAZSBC010000051.1:0-903 GCA_964605195.1 uncultured Spirochaetales bacterium
CTTTTTATTTGCTTGAATGTCCGATTGATTTCTTCCAAATCAAGCAAATCGATTTTCTTGAGAAAATACTTGTGATTGTCTGAAAAACAGTTTGAATTATTTCTGTCAAACCCAATAACTATGGCACCTTTTCTGAGAAAAAGCGTTGCTGTGGCCTTTCCAATACCACTTTCTGATCCGGTTATGACTACTATTTTCCCTTTCAAGTACATACCTCATCTTCTACTTATAATGATATGTTACCATACTATTAGCATATGTCAACTAATATATGTTGCAATTATTTCACAAGAATGCTATATTTTTTTTAAGGATCAATGCATGGATCAATTTTCTGACTTAACATTTAAACCGGTTCTCACGGGCGACAAAATTCAGCAAATAGTTGAAGAGCTGGAGAAGCGGATCATAGACGGCCGTCTGCGCACCAATGACCTGTTACCATCAGAGAAGGAACTATCCTCGCTATTCAATGTCAGCCGATACAGTCTTCGAGAGGCTTTGCGGGTTGCAGAGACAAAAGGGCTGATTGAAATTCGCCAGGGTAAAAGACCCAAAGTCGCAAAACTCTCTCCTGAGGCCAGTTCTGAAATCATTGGGCTGCACCTGTTGAGACAGAACATCTCCTTGATGGATTTGATTACAGCTCGCTTAAGTCTTGAATGTAACATTGCCAGTATTGTCGCCCCGCTAGTTGAAAACAGCCTGCTTGAAAAACTGGAAATCAACATTAAACAGATAGAGTACCATCGAGATGATATTCTATTCTGCGCCCAGAAGGATGTTGAGTTTCACAATCTATTATTTGCAGCCAGCAAGAATCCGGTATTTGAACTTATGATGAACCCGATCAGCAATCTGCTGAAAAACTCCAGGATCGCCACCCTCAAACTAACCGGTGTT
>CAZSBC010000051.1:913-18940 GCA_964605195.1 uncultured Spirochaetales bacterium
CATAGCCTTGAATTCTTGAGGCTCTAAAGAAAAAAGACCCTGACAAAGCAGCGATCGCAATGCGCAAACATCTGGAAATGGCAGAGGATGATGTTAAGAAAATTGAGAAGATGCAGCATACTATCGAGTATTTGCACCAATAGATTGCAGAAGATTCTTCCTTTCGTTCCCTATCTTTTCATCACCTCTCTCATTCACCAGGTTACAGAATCTTAATCAGACTGCATCCTCAATGTTAATCCTACACGCTTACGTTAATCATACACCGGCTGCTGACATCAGCGGCCGATGAATTCATACATGGAGTTATCTGATGAAAACCATTAAGACAATACACAAGACAATCATGATACTTGCGATACTGCTGCTGGGAGGAGCCCTTATCCTGACCGCTGCAGGAGTAGAAGAGACCTATAAGGTTCCCGAGCAGGAGCAGTCTGCTGCTGATACAGCACCAGAAGCGACCAGCGAAGATATGCCTGTTCACGGAGATCTGAGTGAGGCGGAATACGAAGGACTGCTGCTGATGCGGGAAGAGGAGAAGCTGGCACGGGATGTATACCTTGCTCTCTATGATATCTGGGGCATCCGGGTCTTCAGCAACATTGCCGGCAGTGAGGAGACTCACATGAATGCCGTGCTCCCGCTGCTCGAGACCTACGGTATCGAGGATCCCATCAAAGACGATACTCGGGGAGTCTTCACCGATCCGATGCTGGCAGCCCTGTATACTGACCTTGTAGCTCAGGGCAGCAAGTCGCTCACCGATGCCTTCACTGTCGGGGCAACCATCGAGGATCTGGACATCAATGACCTGCAGGAGCTCATGGAAGAGACCGACCGTGAGGATATCGACTTTGTCTACGGCAACCTGCTGCGCGGTTCGGAGAACCATATACGCTCCTTCGTCGGGCAGCTTTCCAGGAGCGGCGAGGTCTATGAAGCCCAGCACATCAGCCAGGCTGAGTTGAACGGAATACTCAATTAGGAAGATAACGGCGACGCCGAGAGATTCCCTCAACCCAACCGCACACAGACAATCCTGCGGGCAGCGAGAGCTCCCAGCAGGATTGTCACTGATGTAGCTGCAAGTACGGCCGGATATCCAAGCTGCTGCACCAGGAAACCTGCCGCCAGCGGAAATATGATATTCATGATTCCCCCTGCTCCCGACAATCCTGTGTAGACTGCCCGATTCTCATCATTCGATATCTCCAGCAGGATGCCCGGAGCTGCAACCTGATAGAGTGCCAGTGCCGATCCGGTCATGACAAAGACCGCCGCATAGCGCAGCGGGGTTGTTGCAAGCAATAGTGCCGCAACGGGGGCAGCGGCAGCAATGGCAATGAAGAGGTACAGGATCCCCTTGTAGCGCTGATTCCTTGTGACAAGGTTGAGTATGATGTTCGTGGCAAGCCCTGCCCCCATCTGCACCAACAGGTAGGTACCGGTCAGGCTGCCGTCTATCTGCAGTTTCGAACGCCCGTAGAGCATCAGGAACGGGATCATGGAGAGGGCAACCCCAGAGGTGTTGATCAGCACCAGATAGAAGCGGACATTGCGGTCATGCACAACTGCCTGATAAAACGCTGAAAACCGTTGCCTGATGGTGATACGCTTACGCTTCTGGGCAACCGGTTCCCGAAGTACCCAGAACCCGGCAGTTCCCACCAGCAGCAGTCCCCCTGCAGAGAGAAAGAGGAGGCTGTAGTTCTGCGGGTATGCGAAGAGTGAGAGGATAGCCTTCACCAGCAGTGACGAGACAATTACCCCGACACTCGCGATAAGCTGCTTCAGCATGAGGAACCGTTTTCTCCGTTCAGGTTCGATCGCCCTTCCGAGAATGTCCATATAGGCAATTCCGGCAAACGATCCGCTGAAGGAGAATATAGTCATGATACCGAGAATAACGGCAATCCTCCATACAGACTCAGCGGCTTCCCCCCTGACCAGGAAGAATCCAAGCGCCGTCAGGGCGGCCACGCGCAGATAGATTCCGCTGAGCAGAAAGGGCTTCTTGCGCGGATACGGCATCAGCATCCCGGCAAAGAAGAGCTGCATGACACTTGTTCCTCCGATCATGATAGCGGTCAGGATACCGAGGTGAAGGGCTGTCCCTCCTGCCTGCCCTATCATGTTCGGGACAACCGTGTTTATATCTATGAAGTTCATCGTCAGCGCCAGAAATAGCGCGTGGATAATGAAACCGGCGAAGTTACGCCTGTGTATACGTTCCTGCATACAACGGTCCCCTCTGTGCAGAGTCGTTTTGTTATGTCGCCATCACGATACAGTAATTAACCTGCAAACGCAAGCTGGCATATGCCATTTTGCTGGGATCAGGGACAGCACAATACAATCATTTAACAGTTTCTGAATTATATATATTTTTTTACCGATTCATATTGACATTATCGATATTTTTTGGTTAATTGTTAGTAGCATTAATTGCTAATAGCAATCATATTGTAGCAGAGGAGAACGTGTCAGGTATGATCGATGAAATACTGGAACTGAAAAAGCGGTGCAACTTCAGTGATGAGATTGGCAAGTCATTCAATCTCACTCAGGGAGAAGTATCCTGCATTTCAGCCATTGCCCAGTGCGAGAATATCTCATCCAAGGATCTTTCCACATTAATGGAACTTTCACCTTCCCGGGGGAGCCGGGTTATCAGCAAGCTGATACAGCGTGGCTTCATATCGGGGTCTTCGGACGAACATGACAGACGGTATCTCTCTCTGTCGCTGACCAGCGAGGGAGAGATCTGCTACAGGGCCATCCTGAATGAGAAGCGGTTGTGTGAAGAGCGCATCCTCTCAGGACTCGACGATGCACAGAAGCTTGCCGTGAAACAGGGTCTCGATATCCTGCTGCAGGTGATATGATACAATAACCAATCAGGGAGAAGAGAACGATGGAATCATCAGTCAGCAATGCAATAAATGTCCGCTACTCGGAACTGGCAGAGACAAGCTGCTGCCTCTCATGCGGAGGAGCCATACACCACAGCAAGGTATCCCAGGGGGAAGTCTGCGTAGATCTCGGCAGCGGCCGGGGTACCGATGCCATCCGCCTGGCAGAATCCACCGGTCCGGACGGCTATGTCTACGGGATCGATATCTCTGACGGGATGATAGAGAAGGCCCGCAGGAATGCCGGGAAACTGGGTGTCGGGAATGTGGAGTTCCTGCACACCAACCTGGAGATGCTTCCCCTGGCTGATGAATCGGTTGACCTGGTGATCTCGAACTGCACCATCAACCATGCCGATGACAAGCAGCTTGTCTGGAACGAGATCCACAGGATTCTCAGGAAGGGCGGCCGGTTCGTCGTCAGTGACATCTACTCGCTGCAGCCGGTACCTGATGAGTACCGCAGCGACCCGGAGGCGGTCGCCGAGTGCTGGGCCGGTTCGGTAACCCGCTCGGAGTATGCCGGGCAGCTTGAGAAGGCCGGCTTCAGGGATGTGCAGATCCTTGAAGAGAGTGCCCCCTACCCCAAGGGGAAGATAGAGGTTGCCAGCTGGACAATCCTTGGAATAAAGGATGCGCCCCGCTGCAGCTGCTCTAAGGGATGATCCGGGCAGTTCTCTGTCCGATCAAATATATAGTAAGGAGGTAATTGTTAATGAGATCACTTGTCAACAAAAAGCCTGCCAACAAGAAAGCCGTAGCACAGTGCTGCGCAAAGAATTCCGTTGTGGTGGCAGGCTGTCACGACTAAGGGCTCTTGGATGTCTGCAGCTGCATCAACATGCAGCTGCAGGCTCCATTACCCCGAATGAAAAGGATCAATTTCATGGAGCAGTCAAAGCATAACATAGTTGGAAGAATGCGTGATTCCGAAAACTTCTACATCGTGAACCCCTTGAGCAGACAGGCCGACATACTCACTCCCGGGAAGGCGAAAGAGCTTGAGACGGGAGCGTTCTCCGATGTAGAAGAATATATTGAGAAGGGATACCTTGTTGATCCGGCCGAGGAGCAGAAGCGCTACACCAGCGCATACCTGGACTTCATCGACCACCGGGACAGCGACGAGATCCAGATATTCTACGTCCCGACCTACTTCTGCAATTTCGCCTGCTCCTACTGTTACCAGGAGGGCTATGAGCACACCACGGAGATGGAGCATCCCGAGGTGATCGAGGCCTTCTTCTCCTATATTGACAGGGAGTTTGCCGGAAGGAGGAAGTACATAACCGTATTCGGCGGCGAGCCGCTTCTGCCGGGAAAGGCCCCGAAGGCCAATATAGCAAAGATCATTGAAGAGGCCTCCAGGCGCTCCCTGGGTCTGGCTTTTGTTACCAACGGGTATGTGCTTGAATCCTATATTCCTCTTCTGAAGAAGGCCTTTATCAAGGAGATCCAGGTCACCCTGGACGGTCCGGCTGAAATTCATGATCGGCGCAGGATGCTCAAAGGCGGCAAGGGAACCTTCACCGAAATTGTTGCCGGGATTGATGCGGCGCTTGCTGCCGGCCTGCCTGTCAACCTGCGGGCTGTCGTTGACCGGGAGAACATGCCCCATCTGGGTGAACTGGCTGATTTTGCCATTGCGAAGGGCTGGACGGAAAACCCGCTCTTCAAGACGCAGCTTGGCCGTAACTATGAACTGCACTTCTGCCAGTCAGACCAGCAGAAACTCTATGACCGGATATCACTGTATGAAGACATCTACCGGCTGATTCAACAGCAGCCGAGCTTTCTCGAGTTCCATCGCCCGGCCTATTCTATCGCCAAATTCATCTTCGAGAACGGGGAACTACCCCAGCCACTCTTCGATTCCTGTCCGGCCTGCAAGACCGAGTGGGCCTTCGATTTTTCGGGAAGGATCTATTCATGCACGGCAACGGTCGGTAAGGAGGGAGAGGCCCTCGGAACCTTCTATCCCACAGTAACGAGAAAGGAGACTGTCATTGAGGAGTGGGAGGAGCGTGATATCACCACCATCCCGGAGTGTGCCGGCTGCTCTCTGCAGCTTGCCTGTGGCGGCGGATGCGGGTCGGTCGCGAAGAATGCTTCCGGACGCATACAGTCACCGGACTGCCGTCCGGTACGCCAACTTATGGGGATGGGGATTCCCCTCTATTTTCCGGATGCCAGATAACCGGCAGGAAACCAGTAAGCCATACAGGCTGATCGTATAATCATAAAGCAGGAGAATTGCTATGACTGAGAATATCAAAGAAATCAACGCGGAGGACTTCCAGAGGGAAGTTCTTGACCAGAAACGGGTTGTTGTCGACTTCTATTCGACAGAGTGCCCGCCATGTGAGGCCCTTGCTTCCAAGTATGATGCCCTGAGTGAGATATACGGGGAGTACATCCCGTTCATAAAGATCTTCCGCCAGGGTAACAGAGAGCTGGCATCCTCCCTTGATATCACCGGATCCCCGACTGTCATCTTCTATGAAGACGGCAAAATTGTCGGCGATAAGCTGACTGGTGGAATCAGGCGTTCGGAGCTGATGCAGAATCTTGATGCCCTCCTGACGGACGAGGAACGTGCGGCAGTGCATGCCAAGATTCAGCCCTATGAGACCGAGACGGACGTGATCGTGCTCGGAGGCGGACCTGCCGGTCTGACTGCAGGAATCTACCTTGCCCAGGCCCATATACGTACCATACTGGTCGACACGGCCCTCCCCGGAGGATATGTGGCAACCACCCACATGGTCTCAAACTACCCCGGCTTCATAGAGCCGCAGCCCGGCATGATGCTCTCCCACTACATGGGCGAGCAGGCCAAGGCCAACGGGGTGGAGTTCAGGGCTGCCGTGGAGGTGAACAGTGTGGATTTGGAGAACAAGCGGGTGACCATTGACGGCGTGGAGACGATCAGGGCCCGCAAGATCATCATTGCCACCGGCTCCCGGCCTAGGCCACTCGGACTTCCCGGTGAGAACGAGTACCGCGGCAACGGTATCTCCTACTGTGCCACCTGTGATGCGAAGTACTTCGACGGCAAGGATGTCGTGGTCATCGGCGGGGGCAATTCGGCTATCGAGGAGACCCACTTCATCGCGAAGTTCGCCAAGAAGATCACCATCGTCCACCAGTTCGACCACTTCCAGGCCAACAAGGTTGCCCAGGAGCAGCTGAAGAAGCTCAAGAACGTCGAGGTGCTCTTCGAGCATGAGCCCCGTGAGTTCAAGAAGTACGGCACCATGGATATGGGTGTCGTGGTGGAAGACCTGAAAAGCGGCGAGTTCAGCGAGGTACGGACCAACGGTATCTTTGTCTTCGTCGGGTTCCTGCCCAACATCGAATCCTTCAAGGAAGGGCTGGACCTGGACCAGTGGGGCTATCTTGCCACCGATGGAGAGATGGAGACCAATATCAAGGGTGTCTACGCGGTCGGGGACGTAAAGACCAAGGCGTACCGCCAGATTACCACGGCCGTTGCCGACGGTACCATTGCAGCTATCGCGATTACGAAAAGCCTGTAGCCCGGCTGCAGCTCCGCGAAGGAGTAGATCATCAACTGTCTGAACTGCAAGGCAAAGAGCTGCCAGAAGACCGTTTCCTGCGGGGCCGAGAAATTCGACCCCGCTGCGGTTCTCAAGATGTACCATGAACCCGACACCCAGCACATCATCCAGGCGGCTGCACGGCTGGTTGATGACGGACGGGCAGGAACCCTTTCGCGCATTGAGGAGCTCATCGAGTTCTCCCGTTCCATAGGCTATAAAAAGATCGGCCTGGCCTACTGCTGGGGCATGGTTGCCCTGGCAGAGACGGTCAGGGAGATCTTTGTCGCCAACGGTATCAGGGCAGTCGGCATATCCTGCACTTCCGGTGCATTCAGCCAGCAGGAGGTCAACGAACAGAGCAGCCTCCCGGGCGTTTCATGCAACCCGCTCAGCCAGGCAGCCCAGCTCAATGCCGAGGGGGTGGAGTTGGCGGTGGTGATCGGTCTCTGCATGGGACATGATATCCTCTTCAACCGTGAGTTCAGCGGCGATGTCACCACGCTGATCGTCAAGGACCGGCCCAACCGACACAATCCTCTCTTGGGGATAGAGCGGTATCACGATACCCTCGACAGGTAACGGAATCCCGCAGTTGCTTTTTGCGTGTATGGCGAATAATGGGAAATCAGCTGCGTTATGACTGGGTCACGGGCGTCGACGGCGAAAAGCTGCCGGTGTTATCCCGACCGACTTGCGGAACACGGCGTAAAACCGACTGAGACTGGAAAACCCGCAGGCCAGGGCTATTTGGATTATGGGAGTGTCACTCATATGAAGCTCCCGGCGGGCATAGCGTATCCGGGCCTCAGTACGTACTGCCGACGGAGATGTTCCGTAGTAACGCTGTATCTGACGGGAAGCGTGTTCCCGGGAATACCCGACGAGATCTGTGAGGGTATCAATCCCCATTGCCATATGTTCCTCACTGTTTAGCAGCCGGAAGAACTCGCGGACCCAGCCGGGAATTCGTGCTTGCTGAAGGGCCGGATGGCTGAAGGGAGTGCTTGCTGCATGCAGGCGCTGAACCAGGTCAAGGACCTGCAGAAGGAACAGTTCCAGGGCGATGCGGGTATTCGGGCGCCCGGAAAGATCAGCAAGACAGCTCCTGAACAGAGAAAAATCCCTTTCTCCCAGATCCCACTGTGCCGCTCCAGCGTAAGTGACAGCAGAAAAGTCATAACGCTGGCAGAGAGCAGAGAGCGAATCGGCAGGAAAGGCTATATTGACCAGGCGAAGTCCTGAACGGGAACTGATTGCATGGGTATCGTCTTGGCGGATCAGACAGAGAGTCTGCGGTTTCAGTGTGCTGGCCTGCTCATTCAGCAGATGTGTTCCGACTCCCTCCTCAATAAGAAACAGCTCGCAGAAGGTGTGTCTGTGAGCTGTCTCAGGGAACGTCCCGGGTTGGTTGCGGGAGTTGCGAACATCTGCCCGGTGCATGTGATAGTAATCATCACCAGAAAGAAACTCCTGAAGCAGTAATCGTCTCATTCCATCACATAACCACAAAAAAAGATCATATGCAAGGAAGATATTCCTGCCAGCTGATAGATATACTTGTTTACGTACAAGCTGAAGGATGTTTCGGAATCATCCACGCCATAGGAGATGCCCATGACCAGCAAGGAACGAATGCTATGTGCACTGGAGCGGAACATTCCCGATCGCCTTCCCGTTACCACCCATGATGTCATGCCCTCATTTCTCGACCAGTACCAGAACGGGATCGGTGCCCAGGAGTTCCTGCAGAAATACGGCTTTGACCCCATCCTCATGATCAATGCATATCAGGCGGAAAGCGGTCAATGGATCGAGCTGATCGATAACGTGCCCATGGTGGTTTCCGACAATTGGCGGATAACGGTTGAAGAGGTAAGCGGAACCAGACATGAGACCCGGCGCTTCACGATTGCCACACCCGGCGGGAAGCTCACCATGGCGCTGCAGAAAAATATCCATACCGCCTGGATCTGTGAGCATCTGGTCAAGGAGAAGCGTGATCTCGCACTCATCAGCAGGTATGCCCCATGGTATCGGGCTGACTCCCGGACCATCAACCAGGCAGCCGAAGCTTATGGGGACCGGGGACTTGTCCGTGGCATCGTACCCTGTTTCGATATCTACGGACAGCCGGGCTGCTGGCAGGATTTGGCCTGCCTCTACGGAATAGAGAACCTGATCTACTGCACCTACGATGACCCGCAGTGGGTACATAACGCCCTGGCTTTTCTGCGGGATCGTAAGCTCCATTATGTCGAAAGCCTGCGGGGGGTGGATTACGACCTGATAGAACTTGGAGGGGGAGATGCCTCGACAACTGTCATCTCCCCCGCAATGTTCCGGGAATTTGTTGCCCCCTACGACGCACCCATCATTGCAGCCGCCCGCAACGCCGGACAGCGGATCGTCTACCATACCTGCGGGGGTATGATGCCGATTCTCGAAGACATTGCCGATATGCAGCCGAATGCCGTTGAAACTCTCACCCCGCCCGGTATGGGCGGTGATGTGGACCTGAAAGAGGCCAGCCGCAGGATCGGTGGCCGGGTCTGCCTGATCGGCGGGTTTGATCAGGGGCGCTACTTCACCGACAGCACCCCGCAGGAGACACGGGCGAAGGTGCGCGAAGCCTATGAGGCTGCAGGAAGCAACGGAGGGTATATCCTTTCTCCCTCGGACCACTTTTTTGCAGCGCGGGACGACCTGCTGCGTGCCTTTGTCGATGAGGCCCACAAGTGTGTCTATAGCAACAGCAGCTGCATCTGAGCATATTCAAACTGATTCCGATACTCTGGATTATTCCCAAAATAGGACATGAATAACAAACCGGTAGATGCCAAGAAGGTACTTTCTGCCAATGGGAGCGATGCCCATGAAGACCCATTGCACAAAATCATTGCAGATTATGTTGCAATTTATTGCATGCTCTGCTGCCAGTTATTACGTATGTTGACAATACATATTATCTATAAGTTGACAATAAGTTGACAATAAACTACTATCATACCATGGATACCAGAGAGAAAATCCTGGAGCGTATCAGGGAATCGGGTTCAAGCTCGGGTGCGGAGCTGGCCCGGTCCCTCGGCATCTCCCGCCAGGCAGTCAACCGGCATATCCGATCACTGGTTGAGTCCGGGGCTGTTGTCCGGACCGGGGAGACTCGCGGGGCACGGTACCATCCTGCTGACAACACAGAAACCCGGGAACCGTCTCAAGCTTCCTTCTCCCGACGATACTCCCTCAAGGGGCTTGAGGAGGACCGGGTCTTTGATGAGGTGCGCATCATCCTGAATCTCACAGCAGCTTTGAATGACAACGCTCTTCAGATAGTCCGTTATGCCTTTACCGAACTGCTGAACAATGCCATTGACCATTCCAAGTCTCAGTATGCTGAGGTCAACATGCACCTTACACCGTATGACCTGGTATTCACCATCCGTGATTTTGGGATCGGGCTGTTCTGGAATGTTGCCAGATCATACAACCTGCAGAGCGAGTATGAAGCTCTCGCCTGGGTCATGCAGGGGAAGAAGACTACGCTTCCCGACCGGCATGCTGGTGAGGGGCTCTTCTTCACCACGAAAGCCGGAGACAGTATCTGTATCAGATCACATGCCCTCCTGCTCGATTTCCAGAACAGCCGGCAGGATATAATCACAGGCGAGGTCCCCCACCTGAAGGGAACGGAGGTCGTTTTCTCCATCAAGCGCAGGACGCAGAGATCGCTGAAAGATCTCTTCGATGCATATGCCCCGGAAGCCTATGAGTACCGTTTCAGCCGGACGCGGGTGTATGTCACCTTGTCGCAGCAGCACTACATGTCCCGCTCGGAGGGGAAGCGTCTGGTCTCGGGACTGGATGAGTTCCGGGAGGTGGTCTTTGATTTCAGGGGAGTTTCCTCCATCGGGCAGGCCTTTTCGGATGAGGTGTTCCGTCACTATCGGCAGCAGCATCCTGATATGGTCATCAGGATTGAGCATGCCAATCCTGCCATCCTGCAGATGCTGAAGCATGTTGGTGTTGACAATCGTTTTTTCAATATCGTTGACAATTGATTGACGACAGGTTGGTTTGATGCCTCCAGAAACTGCTGTGTTCTGAACAATTCCGGTTGCCCTGCAGGTAATTGAACAGTATCATAGGTTCAGGAGGATGTTACCATGGAAAAGACTATCACCATTAAAGAATTTGCTGCCGAGCTGAAGACCAGACTGGAAACAGGGAAGACGGTTGACTGCTGCAAGGATGAGTTGCTGCGGCTTGCCGACCTCATCACCGAGAAGATCGGCAGCGAGAAGATTCTCGTTACCTGGAAGGACTGACCTGGAGAGCTGAAAGAAAATATTCCCGTTTGTGCAGATTCAATTATCCCGCTTTCTTTGCACTGGGGGGATTTTCAAGTATATTAACACTATGTTTGGAAAAAAGAGAAGAAACACGTCTGCAAGTGAGCCGGTCCCTGCTGCTGAGCCTATTCCTGATTTTGCAGCTTTACGTTCAGGGTTGCCCGATGTTGAAGTTGTCGAGGGTAGCGATTCTGGCAGGGATCCCTTCGTTTTCGCCCTCTCCACCTGCGGGTTCTGCAGAAAGGCGATAGCGTTTCTCAAGGAGAGAGGGGTAGCCTTCTCCTACGTCTATGTGGACAGGCTGAAACCGGAAGAGAAGAAGCGCATCCGTACCTTTGTCTCTGAAACGTTCAATACCTCCATCACCTACCCCTTCCTCATCATGAAGGGCAACAAATGGATATCGGGGTTCCTGAGGGTCGAATGGGAGGAGTATTTTCCCAATGAGTGATACAAAACGCAGTGTGGAGGATGTACAAAAGTTCGCGGAAGCCGTCGCTTCAAGAAAAGGCTGGGTGGTAAACGGGGAGAGTGAGTTCACCGACACCATCCTTGCCGGCCTGCTGACCAACCTCGAGAATCTCGGGTATTACCAGTGCCCCTGCAGGGTCTCCTGGGACGAACGGGATAAGGATCGTGATATCATCTGCCCCTGCGACTACAGTGCTGAGGATGTGACAGAGTTCGGTCACTGCTACTGTGCCCTCTTTCTCTCGCCTGAATACGCCGCATCCGGCCGGGAGCCGGGAAGCATCCCGGAGCGCAGGCCACAAGAGCTTTATCCCTGATTGCATTACATTGGAGGCTTGATGAAGGTTCTGAATTTCGGTTCCCTGAATATCGACAAGGTATACCGCACTCCCCATATTGTCCGCCCCGGTGAAACTATCTCCAGCACTGATCTGCTGACCAACCCAGGAGGAAAGGGCGCCAACCAGTCGGCTGCGCTGGCGAAGGCCGGGGCAGAGGTCTACCATGCCGGCAAGATCGGGAGAGACGGGAACTTTATCCTGGACACCCTGTCAGGTTTCGGGGTCCATACCGGACACGTCATCATCGGTGAAGGAGAGACGGGACAGGCGATCATCCAGCTCTCCGATGACGGTGAGAATGCCATTGTGCTCTTCGGGGGCGGTAACCGGGAAATTACCGGTGATGAGATTGATGCTGTACTCTCGAACTTCACCCGGGGCGACATCCTGCTTCTCCAGAACGAAATCAACAATATCCCCCTGATTATCAAAAAGGCAAGTGAACGCGGTATGAAGATATACTTCAACCCGGCCCCGTACGACGCCGGCATAGAGCGTTACCCCCTTGAGCTGATAGATGTCTTCGTGGTCAACGAGACCGAGGGTTCAGGTCTCTCCGGCGGATTAGAAGATCCTGATGCTATTCTGGACACGCTGACCGAAAGGTATCCGGGATCTGAAATTATTCTCACCCTGGGTAAGGAGGGGGTGGTATACGGGAAGGATGCGATCCGGGAATCTGCCGGTATCATTGATATTCCTGTAGTCGACACCACTGCTGCGGGGGACACCTTTATCGGGTACTACATTGCCGAAAGGATCAGGGGAAGCGAAGTAAAAACGGCCCTTGAAATCTCCTGCCGGGCCTCATCAGTGACGGTATCCAGGCTTGGCGCCATGGAATCCATTCCCCGTGCCGGGGAGCTTGATGAACTCCTGAGGCAGCTGCAGTCCTGACAGGGAGACTGGAGATAGCCGCATTGCAGAGATAATCGGATCAGAGCGCCGGAACCTTGAAGATGGCCTTCTTCACATCAAGATGATGCTTCCCGACTGAGCAGTTGGGATTGTGCGCATCCTCGGGGAAGAAGACAGCCACATCGCCCGCCTTTAACATCAGCACATCGGGAACCGAGGTCGTTCCGAACTGTATGTCGTTTTCCGGGTCATACCCGGCATCGTCTGGCATCATCCGTGAAACCGGCGCGGTATAGATCAGCTCAATGCCCTCGAGGACAACCTGGATGTCGATGAACTTGCGGTGATACTCAAACTGGTTTTCATGATAGGTCCTGCTCTGGTAGTGCGCTATGAGAAAGTAGCTTACGCCGTCCTCAAGGTCATAGCGGCCTACATCCATGTCCGCCAGCAGCTCCAGCTTCAGCTGCGGTACTATCAGATCCCATCTGGGAATAACGGATGCATACCTTGGCAACTCTTCAATGGTATCCTTGATCATATGCTCACCTCCTCTCAGGGGAAACACCCTGATGGTGCAGCGTGGTTCCTTACCTTCAGTATACTGTCTTTAGGCTGAAAATAAAATGAAATGTACAATATTTTCGGCCTCAGAATGGTGTGGTGATGGCTGTAGCGGTACCATTGTCTCGCGCCTAGCGGTTCGCAAGTACAGCAGCAGCCTCAGCAACCCGCCTCCCGAGTTTCCCGGCATTCTCCATGCCGGTTACGTCGGCTTCAGCCCCGGCTGCCCGCCGGTCCCTGCTCCAAACCGAGACACCGGCATACACCCCGAGACCTCCGTTGATTACCGTGATACCCAGAGTATGGTAGAAACCGTGGATGGCATTGATGGTAAGTTCCTGTCCCCCGTTACGGGTACCGCCGACAGCCATGGCACCACCAACCCTGAAGCGGAAGAAGTCGGTATTCTCCGTCAGCAGCGTGTGCGCTGCCCTGAACCTGTTGAAGAAGGCAGTCAGCTGCGCGGTGGGATTCATCATGTAAACCGGGGATGCGACGATGTAGCCGTCCGCTTCGAGGAACTGCTCGAACAGCGGCTGCATATCATCATCACGGTGCACATGGCAGAACATCGTCTCTTCCCGGACGCAGCGATCGCAGTGGATGCAGAAACCGATCCGTTTCCCCCGCAGGGTAAGCAGCTTTGTCTCAACTCCTGCAACCTCTCCGGCAGCCCTGAGGGCCTGCTGGAGGGCATATTCTGTAGCGGCTTTCCGCGGGCTGCCGCTTATCCCGATTATTGTTGCCATGGGACTTCCTTGATATGGTATTTTACACGTGTTAATTGTATCATGATAAGATTATTCCTGTCAATTTACCAATCCACTGCATGTAGGGGTGTAGAAATGTAACGGTATTACAGGGTAGAATACCCCTGTTTTCTATTACAAAAAGTGGGTCTGATAATGAAAAAAGTTGTTGTAATTCAATGTATCCTATTCTTCCTTGCAAGTATGTCGCTCACCGGACGGGCAATATATGATGCCGATACCGATATCCATACCCTGGCAAGAAGCGGCTGGGGCTATGAAGTCTTCATAACCACAAAAAGGACTGATGTTTCCTGCAAATCTGCAGAGAACGGGAAATCCCTGCTTATTGAGGCGGCCAAGGTGAACCCCAATCCCATCGTGACATCTTCGCTGGCAAAGACAGTCTGCTATGTAAACGAAACTGACCGTGTCGGCTGGTCTCCGCTGATGTATGCCTCGCGCTATAACTCCTCTTCTGTAGTGTCGGCCTTGATAGACCAGGGTGCCGATATAAACTTCGGCAACAGAAACGGGCTCTACCCGATTCTGCTAGCCTCCCTGAACAGCGAACACCCCGAGTGCGTTCTCACCCTGATTGATGCCGGGGCGGATGTGAACATTCGGGGCTATGGAGGCACCACTCCGCTTATTTCGGCTGCCCAGTTCAACAACAGTGTCATCCTTGCAGCCCTGCTGGAGCACGGCGCCCTGATAGAGAGCGTCAACGACAAGGGAATCACCGCCCTCATGGCTGCAGCAGCCTACAATAGAGAACCCGGTGTTACCCGGCTGTTGCTTGCTTCAGGAGCTGCAATTGAGACCAGGGACCGGGGTGACGGACTTACGCCCCTGATGCATGCCGCATCGAATGAGAACCTGCCGGCCGCTGAGGTGCTGATTGAATACGGTGCAGCGCTGGAAGCAAGGGCACGGTACGGTGATCGCTGGACCCCCCTCATGATAGCGGTCTATACAAACAGCTCCGACGATCTTGTCTCAGCTCTGATAGCGGCGGGAGCAGATGTAAACAGCCGGGATGCATCCGGCTGGACCCCGCTGATGGTTGCCGCACGACAGAAGAAAGGGGATACCATAGCCCTGCTTCTTGAAGCCGGGGCTGACGGTTCCGTCAGGAACAGCTCGGGAGAGACAGCCTTTGATGTTGCCGTAAGATCCGGGTTCACCACAGATTCCGAGCAGTTGAGCCTGCTTAGGGAAACCGCTGGTACACGGTGATCCGCTGCATCAGGGCGTGCCCGTATCTCCATCGTATACGGACTCAACGGCCCGTACTATCTCCTCCAGCGTCAGTCCCATTTCCCGGTAATAGGCGATATCCTTGCGCATCTTTTCTGTTACCAGGGTATCACGCTTGCTCAACAGGGAGCCTTCAGGAAGATTGGCGACAAAACTGCCTCTCCCGACCACCGTATAGATAAGGCCGCTGCGTTCCAGCTGCTCCCAGGCCTTCTTGACCGTGATGATGCTGATGCGCAGCTCCTTGGCCACCGTCCGGATGGGAGGCAGCCCCTGGTCGCTCCCCAGCTCCCCCTTCATAATCTGGGCGGTAATCTGGTCAACCAGCTGCTGGTAAATGGGTTTATCCGATGTGTTCGAAATCACTATCTGCATCATACGTCAACTTGCTCAAACCTGTTTGCCGAGATTCTGTATGATACTACCGTAAGGATGCTAAACAAGGCAATCCCTGCCGCCAGGGTAATCAGCTGGGTATCAAGGCGCTGTTCCATCAGGATTCTTGCCCGTTCACTGAAAACCACCAGCAGCTCGGCGGAAGCGGCAAAGAGCAGAGCAGCGATATTGGCTGCGATCACGGCGAACCCGAACCGGTAGGCGGTCCGGTAGAATATGGGAAAGATCACGATATTGACTATCCCGAAGAGGATCAGGGTGATCCCGAAGAAGGCGATGTTGAGGTTGAAGGAGAAGTTTTCCACTGAGTAGATGCTTCTGTGGATCATGGCAAAGACCGCAGCCCAGGCTACATGCATCAGCTCCAGCAGCACGAATGCGGTTATCCGCCCCCTGACAATATCGCGCTTGGCTACCGGAAGGATCACCGAGAAGGCAATATCGTTATTGGACTTGTACATGGCCATCAGGTTCGGCAAGCTGATAAAGCAGAAATAGAGGGGGACGAGGAAGTACAGCCACTGGGGAATGAGCATCAGGGCTCCCATAATGACGGGAAGCACAAAATAGAAGGGATGGACCGACAGCCTGAATTCCTTGTAGAGCAGGTTTCTCACAGGGCACTCTCCTTTCTGGCATAGTAGATCATGATGTCATCCAGGGTCGGCCGTTCCAGCTGCAGGTCGCCGCACAGCTGCCGGTCCGCGCTTTTCAGCAGTCCCGAGAACCCGAATGAATGGTTCCGCAGGGAAATGAGCTTTCCCTGCAGCTGTTCTGTCAGCGTCTCCTTTCTTCCCTTCACCACCCGGTAGGTGTCCAGGAACTCATCCTTCTCGGCGCTCCCGATTATCTCGCCCTGGTGAATGTAGGTGATATAGTCGGCGCACTTCTCCAGGTCGCTGGTTATGTGAGTGGAGAAGAGCACGCTCTTCTCTCCGTCTTCCACCAGCTTCTGGAATATTTCGAGCAGGTCATCCCTTGCAGCCGGGTCCAACCCGGTTGTCGGTTCGTCAAGAATGAACAGCCTGGCATGATGTGACAGGGCCAGGGTGAGAAAGTACTTGGTTCTCATGCCCTGCGACAGCTCACTGAGCCGCTTGCCCTGATCAATGCTGAACTTCCTGCAGTAATCTGCATAGATATCATCATCCCAGCTGTCGTAGAAGCGGCGGACCACTGCGGTAATGAGGGAAACCCGCTTCTTAACATAGAGATTCATGTCGCCCAGCATGATTCCCAGCTCCTGCTTCAGGGCAACTTCATGCCCGCTGAACTCCCTTCCCAGGAGGTGTACCGTTCCGCTGTCGGCGTGCACCATGTTCAGCATGGATTTCAGGGTGGTAGTCTTGCCCGCTCCGTTGATTCCGATGAAGCCCATGATGTAGCCCTTCTCCAGGGAGAAGGAGACATCGTTGAGATGGAATTTCTCGTAGCGTTTATGGAGATGCCGTACTTCAAGTATTGCCATGGTATATGCTCCCAAATACTATTGTGCTTATTGAGCATACACAATATATCACCATACCGATTGACTGTCAAGCAGATAGATACAGAAAACGAGGAGGTATTGCAAAGAGTGTGTTAATTAACATGTTATCTGTTGCCTTGATAATATATATTATTACGTTTACTATCCCTGGGGTGGTTAAAACGCAGGTTTCCGGATAGAACATGTTTGGCAACTACGCTACAGAATTCCAACGAGGTACCACAGAATCGGCACCACAACGACCAGGCCGGAGGTGGTCATGATCCAGGCTGTGTTGGCCAGGTCAATATCAAGACCGTACAGTGCCGGAGGGATGGTGGCAATGAAACCCACCGGCATGGCTGCCAGGATAAGCACCACTTTCAGCGGCAGCCCGTCATACAGCCGGTCAAATCCTGCAATTAGCGCCAATGTGACAATGACGGCTGGTACCAAGATGAACTTGATCAGCATGATCAGGGCACCGGTCCCGAGATAGGGCCGCATTCGCCCGAACCGCAGGGCAAGCCCGATAGAGACCAACAGCAGGAAGGTATTGACCGGCACCAGTATCGAAATGAGCTCCCCATACCATCCGGGTCGCTCAATCCCGCTCCAGTTCAGAAGGGAACCGGTCAGTATGCCTGCCAGGGAGACCATGATGAAGGGGTCGCGGACCACCCGCCTAACAGGGCTTTCTCCGGGGCTGTTCTGTCCACCGGCATAGTGTCTGGCTATGGGAAAAACGATCCCGAAATAGATTATCAGCTCAAAGAGCTTGTAGAAGGGTACCAGGGCATAGCCCTGCTCTCCAAGGAGCAGGAAAACCACCAGCGATCCTATCGCCCCGAGATTGGTAATGGAGCCGCATACTACGAAGGCACCCTTCCTGTAGGCAGGCAGGCGGGCTGCCCCGGCCAGGAGCCAGGCGGCAATGCCACCGACTGCCAGCGCACTTACTCCAAGCAGCGGCAGGGCTGCAACTCCCGAGCTCCGTATCGGGATGGCCCATATTGCCCCGATAGCTGCCACCGGGCTGAATCCCAGGATAACCACTTTCTGCAATCTTCTCTGAATCACCCTTACAGGTATG
>CAZSBC010000052.1:0-18751 GCA_964605195.1 uncultured Spirochaetales bacterium
CGTTCATGGTTGCCGAGAAGGTGGAGGTGATTACACGGAAAGCCGGTGAGGAATCTGCCTGGAAGTGGAGCAGCAACGGCCGTAATGCCTACTCGATAGATCCTGCGGAACGGGATGAAGTAGGTACCACCATAATTCTCCATCTCAATGATGAGGGTGATCAGTATGCCAATCGCTGGCAGATTGAGCAGCTGGTGAAGAAGTATTCTGACCACATCGCGTTTCCCATCTATCTGGAATACGACCAGAAGAACTGGGAAGGAGAGGGCGATGACCGCAAAGAGGTGGTGGAGCATAAGATCGAGCAGATTAACAAGGCTGCTGCTCTTTGGAAACGCCCCAAATCGGAGCTCACCGACGACGACTATAACGAGTTCTACAAATCAACCACCCATGACTATGAGGAACCGCTCTTCTATATCCATACCAGGGCAGAGGGAACCCTGGAGTATACAACCCTCTTCTTCATCCCCTCTAAAGCTCCCTTTGACCTCTATCAGGCCGATTACAAACCAGGGGTAAAACTCTATGTGAAACGCGTCTACATTACCGATGACGAGAAGGAACTGCTGCCGACCTATCTACGCTTTGTCCGGGGTGTCATCGATTCCGAGGATCTGCCCCTGAATGTCAGTCGTGAGATTCTCCAGCAGAACCGGGTCATGGCGAATATACGGAGTGCTTCGGTGAAGAAGATTCTCGGAGAGCTGAAAAAACTCTCCGATTCAAATCCTGAGAAGTACGATACCTTCATTGAGCAATTCAACCGGCCGCTTAAGGAGGGCCTCTACTCCGATTACGCCAACAAGGAGCAGCTGCAGGAGCTTGTCCGCTTCAAGTCAACCGAAGTTGAGGGCTTTACCAGTCTGGCAAAATATCGTGAGCGGATGAAAGAGGACCAGAAGGCGATCTACTACATAGCCGGCGGATCGGAAGATACGCTGCGCAACTCCCCGCTGATCGAGGCCTACAGGAAGAAGGGTATCGAGGTGCTTATCATGGATGATGATATTGATGATATCGTCATTCCCACCATCGGCAAGTTTGATGACATGGAGCTTAAGGCCATAAACAAGTCCGGCGCTGCCGATGACCTGAAGACCGATGACGACAAGAAGAAGGAGAAAGAGGCCAAGCCTGTCATAAAGAAGATCAAGGAAGCCCTCGGCGACAAGGTGAAGGATGTAGTTGTCTCCTCCCGTCTCACCGATGCCCCCTCCTGTGTGGTTGTCGATGAGAATGACCCAACTGTGCAGATGCAGCAGATGCTGAAGGCCATGGGGCAGACAGAGCTGCCCGAGTTTACACCGATACTTGAAATCAATCCCGACCATGCGATTCTGAAGAAGATTGCCGAGACCAAGGACAAGGAGTTCATCGCCGATATCAGCCTGATCCTGCTTGACCAGGCCATGCTGGCCGAAGGTGTAATGATCAAACAGCCGACAGAGTTCGTGAAGAAGCTGAATGCCGTACTGAGCAGGACCCTCTAGCAGCCAGATTCCCTCTCTTGAGGGATCGATCATATAGAAAAGCCGTGGCAGACTTCTTGCCACGGCTTCTTTGATTTAACAGCTGTATTATGTACTATTGGTCCCTGCAAGAGGTTTCAGTGATCTTGTCGGCTTCATCAAGGGCGTCAGTTACCATGCCGGCCATGATATCGGCTACCGGCTCTATGGAGTTCACCAGCCCGATACTCTGCCCGGCCATCAGGGATCCGTGCTCAACATCACCGTCGATTACGGCCTTTCGCAACCCTCCTATCCAGAACTTTTCCAACTCCTCCTGGGCTTCACGCACTCCGATGACAGAACGTTCGATCTGCTGAATCAGCCCGAGCTGCAGGGTGTTGAAGTCCCTGGTGCCGCCGTTTGTCAGGGCCCTTACGGGTATGACTGGCAGACGCGGATCAAACTGTGCTGTGGGAACGGCATCCTTGGCCTTTGCCCGTATCATGGTCTCCTTGAAATTCCTGTGGGCAATGGACTCCTCGGAGACGGCAAAGCGGGTTCCCAATTGAACCCCGGAAGCTCCCATCATCAGGAAGTGCATCATCAGCCGCCCGGTGGCAATGCCTCCTGCAACAAAGACGGGAACCTCTCTGATCGTCGGCAGGATCTGCTCTGCCAGTACACTGGTGGAAACAGGCCCGATATGTCCACCGGCCTCCGAACCTTCAATAACCAGGGCGTCTGCACCGCTGCGTACAAGCATATTGGCAATTGAGACATTTGGGGCAAAACAGATGAGTCTGCTGCTTGTCTGTTTCACCTTGGTTATAGCATCGCGTGGTGGCAGTCCCCCTGCAAAGACAATATAGGGGTGTTCAATCTCCAGCACATAGTCAAGATGCCTGCGGAAATTGGGTGCTATGGTAATGAGGTTGATTCCGAAGGGTTTGTCAGTTTTGTCGTAGGTCCGCTGTACTTCGTCATGCAGCAGGTCCGGAGGCATGTTTCCTCCGGCAATCACGCCGAAACCTCCGGCATTCGAGATTGCCGAGACGAGATTTGATTCTGATATCCAGCTCATGGCCCCTCCGAGAATCGGGTACTCCACCCCGAGAAAATCACGTCCCCGTTTCCAGAGGGTATCAAGCAGCTGCTGTGATCGTTCCATGGATCACCTCCTGTCATTTCCTATACTGATGTAAGATACTGCAATATTGAGTAATAACAAAATGATACCGGAGATTTTTTCACAAAATTCTATTAAGTGATTGACTGGATTTTTTTTTCAAGTTCCTTAATGGAGTATGGCTTCTGTAAAAAATTAATCTCGTCGAGTATTAATCCCTGTTGCGATATAACATCAGCAGTATATCCCGAAACAAACAGGCATTTAATTGAGGGAAAGAGTGAAAACAACCTTTTTGAAAGTTCCAGCCCATTCATATCCGGTAATATTACATCTGATATCAACAGATTGATATTCCCTTTGTGCTTTTCTGCAATTTCGAGGGCAACTTCAGCGTTAGTTGCAGCAAGTACTGTATGCCCCATACGTTCAAGGATTTTAGTGTTGAGCTCTAGAATAGCCGATTCATCTTCAACATGAAGAACCGTCATTTTTTGTATCCGGGCCGTATCATGCGGTTCCCTGTTTTCAGTTGCCGTGGAAGTTTCATGGCATACAGGGAGATACACAGCAAACTCAGATCCGGAACCTGGACGACTGGAGACAGTTATCACTCCATTGTTCTGTTTGACAATACCGAAGACAGTGGAGAGGCCTAGCCCGGTACCGGTTCCCATTTTCTTTGTAGTGAAAAATGGATCAAAAATATGCTGCATGATCTCTTCTGACATACCTGTTCCGGTATCTTGTATGCAAAGAGATATATATTCCTGATCCAGGAAATCGGAGTTTGAACTGAGAACAGGATCACTTCTCTCTGCCAGATTGGTGGATATGACAATTTCTCCAATCTCAGAAATCGCATCTCTGGCATTCAAAACAAGGTTTGTTACCAGCTGTATTAACTGTGATGGATCAAATTGAACATACTTACTCTTAGTCGCGGCAGAGGGTTTCCATGTAAGCCTGATATTTTCTCCAATCAGACGTTTGAGCATGCTCAGCATGTCTTGAATGGTTTGGGTTAGTACAATACTAATTGGTTTTGCTGTTTGGCGACGAGCAAATGCAAGCAGCTGGGAGGTAAGCTTGGCTGATTGATTACCGGCTTCACTTATAGCCTTCAGGTCGTTGTAGATCTGGGAATCTGGAGAAAGTCTTTCTAGTGCCATATCAGCATGACCAATTATTACGCTGAGCATGTTATTGAAGTCGTGGGCTATTCCGCCAGCCAGTTGACCGACTGATTCAATTTTTTGGGACTGTAACAGCTGCTGCTCTAGATTCTTCCGTTCGCTTATATCACGGATAACTCCCTGCAGCCCCATCGGATTGTTATCCCTATCGTACAATAACCTGCCGTGTATATCAACTGAGACGGTCTCCCCCGATGCATGTAAAAAGCTTGATTCACATGTAATGTGAGAATGCTCCTTGTTTCCAGATAATTTATTCTTCACCTTGCTCTTAAAATCTGTATACGCTTCTGGAGTCATATGATCTTCCAGGTTTGAGTTGAGAAAAACATCAACAGGGATTCCCAGCATATTTTCTACGGCAGGATTTGCATAGGTTATATCAAGGTTAGTATTCATAATACAGATGATATCGAGGGTATTCTCTGCTATTTGGCGATACTTTTCTTCACTCTCTTTTAAGGCATTTTCGTATTCAACAAGCTTGGTGATATCGACATAGGAGCCAATTATACGTTTTGGTAATCCATTTGCATCAAAAAGAGTTGTTGAACGGCAAAGAACAGTAATCCATTTACCCGATTTATGTCTCAAATGCAGTTCAAGTTCAAATCGATCGCGTTTTTTCTCATTGATCTCTTCTTGCATCTGCCAGATTCTTGAATAATCATCCGGATCAATAATCTTCTGCAGACTTTCAATTGAAATCTCAAGTTCATCCGGTGTATATCCTAGCATCCGATACATCGTCGGTGTGGCATACACCGTATTGTGATTTAAATCCTGGTCAAATATTGCATCATTTGTAGCTTCAAGAATTAACTCATATCTTTCGTTACTCTCCTGCAACCGTCTCTGTAGATGCACCTCTTTTGTTACATCGAACCCAGCACAAAGCAACTCTCTCACAGATCCATCTTCATTGCGAATTATGGTGTTGTGCCATGAAATGATTTTTTCAGTACCGGATTTTGTGAGAACCTCATTTCTGTTGTACTCATTTCCCTCAATGTTCCCGGAAAAAATACGTTCAAATAGCTTTTTCACAGTTTTTCTTATGTCCGGGGGAATGCAGAGCTGAATCCAATTTCTGCTCTGTAGCTCTTGCTGGTTATATTCCAGAATATCTTCGCATCTTGAATTGATCATCAGAACTTTCCCACTACTGTCAACACTAAGAATGAGACTTTCTGTGATGTCAAGAAACCTCTCTGCCATCTCTTTTGTTTCAACAAGACGGCTTTTCAGTTTATTCCACTCTTTGAGGTCCTGTACAAAGGCATAAAAGAAAACAATGTTTTCATCTTCATCAGTTATAAATCCGGCGTTCACTTCAATCGAAATACAGGAACCATCCTTTTTTATGAGCTCTTTAATGTAATTCAATTTTCCATGGGGGGATGATTCAGTTGTAAACAGATCTTTTTCTAAATCCTGCCATTTCTCCGGGGTGATATCATTGGTAAAATTCAGAAGGAGCAGCTCTTCCTGCGTATATCCTAAAAGGTTTAAGAAGACGTTGTTGCAGGAGAAAAAATATCCATCTGGATAGCAGATACATATTCCTGTATTCGCATCAATTGCCAGGTTTGTTCTGATTTCACCCATGATACCATCAAGTTCACTAGAACTTTTTGTGCCAACTCCGCTTATCTGCATTTTTTAATTATACCGTAAGGATATAAGAACGCAAGTTTAATGTTATTCGGGTTCTTGTATAAATTAAAGCCTGCGATCAATAGCTCTTGATTATACAGATGTTATCAGTAACCGGTAGAACCTGCGCCTGCGTTCAAGGCGATTCTATTGAATGTGCAAACTGCTTCATGAATAGTCTGGAGTTGCAGTACTTGCAGGTATGCTGCAACCATACTACTATGTAGTAATAATAAGGAAGATGGTTATGATGAAAACAATTCTTGCCGGTTTCATGCTTGTATTGCTGGCGGCAGTTCCGCTTGCTGCGGAAGATCTGGATAACGGGACAGCACTCTATATCGAGGGACTTGAGCTGCTCATTGATGATCGGTTGGATCCGGCGCTTATGAATTTCCAGGAGCTTGTCGATGAATATCCGGGTTCTATCTATGCCAACCGGGCTGGAACCTATCTCCGGGAGTTACGCAGCAGTCGGGACAACTCAGGTATTGTCACATTCTATCTGGGAAATCTCGTAACTGCCACCTATACAGCCATGCAGCTGCCGACAATTTTCAACTATGAGCTTGATCCGGTTCTTGCAGGCATCACGGGACTGACCGGAGTCGGTACTGGGCTGGGAAGCGCATGGCTCATGACAAAGGACTCCCCGATGAACAGTGCCCAGGACTGGTGGATCGAGAGCACACAGCTGATCTCCCTGGGTAACTACCTCTATCTTACCGGCATTGTGGAGCCCTATACTATCTGGGAATATGATACCGCTCTGAAAATAGAGCTGGGAGGACAGCTGTTGACGCTGCTTGGCTCCCGCATCGGCGCCTGGGCAGCCTTCAGAAACTCCTCTCCGCCACGGGGACAGGGAGCCTTCATGCTGCAGGGATATGCCTGGGCCAACTTCTACTATCTGCTCTTTGCCGGTGGAGTGCTGGAGTGGGACGACAGCAGAGGCGTAAGTATTGCGGGGATGGTTATCAGCGACCTTGCCGCCTATGGAAGCACGCAGCTGTGGCAACAGCTTGAGTGGTCACCGTTGCGTACAGGACTTGTTTCCGTCGGAGGATTGGGGGGTGGTCTCATAGGAGTGTTTACCTCACTGATACTCGAGGAACTGATTGAACTGGACTCGCGGATGCTTGTCGGTCTGGTCCTGGCCTCCACCATGGCCGGACAGGCGGCAGCTGTCCATTTCACCAGAGATATGCCTGCTGAAAGTGGATGGGAGAACCGGATTGCTGAGCAAACGGAGATCACCATTCTCCCGCAGCTGGGAAAGGATTCCATTGGAGCCGCCATCAGGATATCTTATTGATAAATATTGCTTTCACTATTGGCGAAGTGCTGCTTTTCCAGTAAGTTATGAACATCTGCTAATAATAATCAGAGGAGAACAGCACAATGCATGGATTACAGGGAGAGGCTCTGGAGGCACAGAATGCGCGTCTGGCGGAGCGGATGGGCAATATAACATATAAGGTACTGATCATGAGCGGCAAGGGAGGGGTCGGTAAAACAACCGTTGCAGTCAACCTTGCCATTGCCCTCTCTATGAGAGGCTACTCGGTGGGAATTCTGGACACCGATCTGCACGGGCCTAACGTGGCCAAGATGCTCGGTCTTGACGGGCAGCAACTTTACTCTTCCGGAGCCGACAGCATAGAACCCTTCGAGATACCCGGGAATAGTGCAGCCGGGATCGGGAAGATCAAGGTGGTCAGTCTTGCACTTTCCGGGAACAGTGATGATGAGCCGATTATCTGGCGGGGTCCCCTGAAGATAGGTGTGATCAAGCAGTTTCTGGCCGACGTCAACTGGGGAAAACTGGATTTTCTCGTTATTGACACCCCTCCGGGAACCGGGGATGAACCACTCACAGTCGTGCAGACAGTGCCTGACCTCAATGGATCCGTAGTGGTTACCACTCCCCAGAATGTTGCCATCCTTGATTCGAGAAAAAGCATCAACTTTGCCAGAAAGGCAGAATCGAGAGTACTCGGTGTTGTGGAAAACATGAGCGGATATGTCTGCCCGCACTGCAATGAGGTCATTGATCTCTTCGGCAGGGATGGCGGGAAGAGGGCTGCTGACGATATGCAGGTGCCGTTTCTGGGGAGCATCCCCATTGACAAGGAGCTGATGCTGGCAGAGGATACCGGAAGGCTCTACCTCAGGGAGCATGCTGACAGCGGAAGTGCCGCAGCCATCCTTGCGGTGGTAGATGCGCTTATTGTGCAGCTGGGCGTTTCGGAGGGATAATCGGGCAACAGCCTGAACCTGTAACCGGGGAGGAGTAATTGATGGAAAAGGAAGCGGAACATCGTCACCTTATCTGGAAAACGCTTGGACGTATTTGGTTGGATGATTTCAAGATATTCAACATCTACAGGGTGGAGCGGGAGACGACAGAAGGTATCCGCGGATCGTTCTTCGAGGTAGAAGCTCCCGACTGGGTCACCATCATTCCGCACATTACCGATCCGGTACTGGGTGACTGTTTCCTGATGGTGAGGCAGTATCGCCATGGCAACGACAGTATCACAGTTGAGTTTCCTGCAGGAATGGTCGAGAAGAGCGAAACCACCGAGGCAAGTGCCCGGCGGGAGTTGCTGGAGGAGACCGGCTATGAGATTGGCTCACTGGAGAGGCTGGGATCAGTTTCGCCCAATCCCGCCTTCATGAGCAATACCCTGCATATGTTTCTTGCCGAAGATCTCTGTCTCGTCAGGGAACAGGAATTGGATGAGCATGAATTCATCGATATTGTTCCGGTTCCCGTAACCGATGTCATTGCCGGGATGGGAACCGGCGAGTACAACAACGGTATCATGATGATTGCCCTGGGTTTCTATCTCCGAAGCAAAGGGTTGATAGCAGCTCCCTGATGATCTCATTTCAGTATATTAACCATCTCAATGTGCCTGATATCAGCTTCAAGGAATGGTTCACCCACCGGGGAGAACCCGAGAGATCTGTAGTAATGCAGCAGATAATACTGGGCATGCATGGTTACTGCGGCATACCCGAGTGTTCTGGCATGCTCAACAGCGGCGGTTACAAGCTCCTTTCCGTATCCGAGCCCCCGAACCTGCTCAAGGACTGCAATACGCTCAAGCTTCACGGTGTTGTCGGGTCTCTTGTGAAAGCGCAGGCATCCTAGCGCGTTTCTACCCTGGTACAGGATAAAATGGATAAGATGGGGATCGAGTCCGTCACGCTCGATCTTCTCGTGTACCTGCTGACCGGTGATGAATACATCCCGGCGAATCCGTAGGGCTTCCCCAAGTAATTGCTGTTCCCTCTCGGTTGTGAAGGGAGGAGATATGATCTCGATAACAGTTTCCCGAAGCATTTTCCCCATTTCGTGACACTCCTCGTAACTGCCTGATACTCTCTTACTGTTTGCCCTTCTTCCCCACTTCCCGGACATACGGGGCAACAGCCTCTGCCAGCGTATCTATGATAACCGGCGATGTTCTCTCCATCCTGCAATAGGCCGGATCAGGAAGTTCTTCATGGGGGATGAAGGGCTGGAGAATGTAGCGCTTCGCATCACGGACAGCTTCCCCAATAGCGCAGATTTCATCAACCGTGTGAACCGTCTCTATGACCGTCGTCCTGAACTCGTAATCAGCAGCACGGCTGATGATCAGGTCTATGGCGTCTCTGAGTGCAGCTGTATCGGAAAAGTGCACGAATTCAGGATATCGATCCAGGCTGCACTTCACATCCATGGCAATGTAGTCGATGTCATCGATAATCTCGGCAATCATACGGGGATTTGAGCCGTTGGTATCAAGTTTGACGGCAAGACCCTTTGATCGTATCCATCGGATGAATCTGGGGAGGTCCCTGGAGAGGGTTGGTTCCCCGCCGCTGATGGTCACGCCGCTGATCCAGTCAGTCTGCATGAATTTGGTGATGGAGGCGATGAAGGTTTCCCGGGAAATACAGTCCTTCTCCGTTCCAAGCAGACGTGCATTATGACAGTAACCGCAGGAGAAGTTGCATCCGGTGGTAAAGTAGACCGCTGCAATTTTACCGGGGAAATCAACGAGGGATGGCCGCTGGAGGTATCCGTAAAAGGGTGTAGTTTCCGGCAGTTCTGCGACTGAACTGTCAGCAGACCTCTGAAATGTATCTACAGGGTTTGATACCATACGGGATCAGGCTCCCGCAGCTTCGGTGAGCACATGCTGTATCATCTTCGGTGTAATAGTCCCGGTAGTGGAGTAATCAGTCTGCACTCCAAGATAAGTATAGAGTTTCGAGCCGCCGCAGACAGCATCATACTTGCCGGGAATCTCGTTGGCCAGATATTCATACCGATTACGTTCCTCGTTGAATTTCTTGATGACAAAGGCCGGAATGCGCTGAGGGTTGATGCATTCGGCATTGGCAAAATCGATCAGCCCATCTTCGGTCATGATATCATGGTATACTTTATGGAAGTCCTGCCACTGCTTTTTCTTCAGGATCTTCTCCACCCGCTTGTTGAGCATCTTGCACTTATCGCAACCTGCTTTTCCGAAAATGACAATCTGGTATGTAGTCGTATCCAAAACCCTAACTCCTTATTAACAGGGTACACTTTCAGGCAAACCGAAGATTCTCATCGGTGGATTCAGCTGTCTCGATTGCATAGGTTCCCCGCTGGCGGGCAACCAGTTCTCCATAGCGTTTTGACTTGTTCCAGTTCTGGATACGGCTGAAGTATCCCACAACCCTCGTCTCACCGAACACATTGGCGGAACCGCACCGTTCGCAGCTGTCGGAAAGTCCCCTGAAGTTATGGTTGCAGTCCATGCAGTAGGTGAATTCTGGAGATATGGTGACCTGGGCGCTCTGGGTCCTGAATAGAACCTCTTTCATGAGAGCGGCAATTGAAGCGGCAGAGGGCTGCTCTTCGCCTACGAAGGCGTGGGTAATGGCCCCTGATTCTATCATGCTGTGATACTTGCTCTGGAGCCTGATGCGCTCCACCAGCGATATCGGAGCATCGGCAGTCATGTGAATGGAGTTGGTGTAGTATACGGAATCTTCGTCCTCGCCCTTAACGATGCTCTCCGACTCCTTCCGGTAGTAGATAAGGTCCGTTTTGGCAAGACGGCGGGCAGCGCTCTCGGCCGGAGATTCCTCCAGGCTGAATTTGAGGTTGTACTTGGCAGCCAGCTTCTTTGCTTTGAGGAACATATGGGCAACAATCTTCAGACCATAGTCCATGGCATCATCCCCTTCGTGCAGCTCCTTGCCAAATAGAAAGTTCACGGCATCATTGACACCGATCAGCCCGATAATGTAGGTGGCTTTGTCCAGCTCGACATAGGGTCTTCCGTCACAGGCCTCCTTGCCTATCTGAAAGAGCGGTCTGCCCGGTTCACTCATCATTTCCCGAATTCTTGCCTGCTTCTGGAGATGTGCCTCTGCGGCAAGATCCATTGTGGCATCAAGCTCACTGAATAGGCCTTCAAGGGTATTTTTCCCTCTGCGGGCAGCTCGGTAGGCTGCCTGGGGAATATTCACCGTTACATTCTGAAACCCGCAGAAACGCATGGATTCGGGGTGCTTCAGCATCCTGTTATCCTGAATAGTGGTTCTTAGCCTGCAGCAGGCCGAAAGTGTGACTTCGTCACGATCAAAAATGAAATAGGTTGAGCCGTTTTTACTCGCAAGCTCACAGGCCTCCATGTAGATGGCATACTGGGCTGGATCGTTGAAAGTCTCCTCACTGATGTGGAAGTCGCATTTGGGGAACTCGAAGACCCGACCGTTTCTGTCCCCGTCTCCCCATACCGACAGCAGGGCAGATGCGAAGTCACGGGCCTCTTGGGTATAATCTCCATAGGTGACCACTTTCCAGTCCCTTTCATCCACATAGGCAGTTACAGAGTTGTCATAGATGATGCCATGCTCCTCATCGGCCAGTTCACGCAGAACAATATGACGTTCCCCCGCCTCATCAGTGTAGACGAGATCCATCAGTCTGTTGCCGGCATGATCCCGCTCATCGCGCAGCTCATCAGAGATCGGAATCTTCTGCCCAGCCACTTCAAGCATGTATCTGCCGCGGGGCCCTACAGCAGGAACATCCTTCAGGTACCCCGGGACGCCGGTATGGATGTTGAAATCAAGGAACAGGGTCTGCCCGCCGCGGGAGAAGGCGTTTTGGGCTCCGTTGAAGATCAGCTCCTGGGCAATCTGCTTCATCTCCACAGCGTCCATACCCTCAAGATAGGGCGCGTAGAGAATGTTGATGTAGGCAATGCCGAGCGCTCCGGCATAATTGGCCTGCATGCTGGCAAGGAACGTGTTGAGATGGCCGGTGAGGACACTGGCCGTCCGGGCCGGTTTTGATTCTGAGTTGAGATTACTCAGTCCTGTCAGGCCATACTTCTTGATATACTCGATGGAGTGGGATGAGCAGTATACTCTGTGGGGATAGCCGAGATCATGGAGGTGGATGGCACCGGTATCATGGGCGCGTTTGATCTCCGGGGAGAATATCGTTTCAAGACCCCACTGCTTCAGCACAAGCTCTGCCAGCCCGAGATTGACTGCTTCGGGATTGTTGTTGACAATATTGCTATTCTCGGTTCCCTTTGTGAACATCAGCTGCTCGACATACTTCTTAGGGATACGGTAGATGGAGAGATCCTGCAGCTGGGCCGAGTAATCACGGTCGATCAGGACATTGTTGACGAGCTCCCTGATCAGGGCGGTATTCAGCAGCTTAAAATCGCCGCGGAGAACGGTGTTTTCAACCTCTTTCGCCACACTGACGGCAGCTTCCACAGAGAGGTCGGTTTCATCCACAATCTGGCGGACGATTTCTGTCCTGTCCCAGGGCCTGGTAATATTCCCCGAGGTTGATTCCACTAACAGCAGGCTGGCATCGGTAACATCAATATCATTTTCGCTCATGATGCCGCGAACACGAATCTGCTTTCTTGCCACCTCCCGCTGCTTCCTGTAGCGTTTGTAAGCGGAAACCACGTTAGAGTGCCCCTCTTCGGCAAGGGCTATCTCAACAAGGTCCTGTACGTCCTCAATATGCGGTATCCTGCGAGTGTCTGGCTGGGTGTGTACATAGTATTCGGAGGATGGGGTGTTCAGCTGTTCAATGATGATATCGGTGAGTTTGACAGCTTCCGCGGCAGTTATCGTTGAATTCCCGTCATTGCGTTTCACCGCCTCTCCAGCTCTCAGTATTGCCGACTCAATTTTTTTTCTGCTGAATGGGACAATGTCTCCGCTTCTCTTCCTGAATCCATCAAACTGCAGCGACTGGTCTATCATCCGGTACTCCTTTACCACTACGTATTATGACCTGAATTACCTGTCCACACTAATCAAGACAAGCGGACCTGTTTTCACTTTTTTTATTAATTGCACATGCAACGGGATTGCTATGATGCTGGAAATAACGAATCTGTAGTATTACCTCAGCAGGAACTGCTTAATCCAGCAGGAATTGCTGAATATTAATCATAACTTATCTCAGTCAAGTTCTACAACGTATGAAAGAATCGTAGCTCCCTATAACACTATATATTGTGTGCCGCCGATTCGTCAATCTAAATATAGCGTAATTTTTGATTGCTGCATATCCAATTCTGTTCGTTTCAGGTAACTGAATTAGATGAACATACTATAATTCACTGAAGAAAAGGACCTGCACCTGAGACTGCTGTCCCTTAAGGCAGACGCTTGCTGCTATCCCGGCGATCCGGTAGTATGGTAGCATTAGGTCAGGAGCATGTCATGAAATTTATCTGTATCGGAAAAAACTATATGGCCCATGCCAGGGAGATGGGTGGAGAGCTTCCCGAGGAGCCGATGTTCTTTTTCAAGCCGGAGAATGCAGTTCCCCTGGAACCCGATCTCTTCATCTATCCCGAGTTCTCTTCGGATGTGCACCATGAAGTCGAGCTTGCCGTCCTGATTGATCTCGGTGGGAGGAATATTCCTGAAGCGGAAGCCTTCCATTGCTACTCACAAGTGAGTGTGGGCATAGATTTCACTGCCCGGGATTTCCAGCGCCGCCAGAAAAGGCTGGGTTTCCCCTGGGAGATCTGCAAGGCCTTCGAGGGATCGGCTCCTGTCGGGAAGTGGGTGGCTCTCGATACCCTTAACAAAGGTATCCAGGAGCTGCCGTTGTCTCTCACGGTAAACGGTGAGATCCGACAGGAGGGGAACACCTCCGACATGATATTCCCCGTTGACAGCATCATTGCCCATGTATCACGATTCGTGACCCTTGATCCCGGCGATATCCTCCTAACGGGGACGCCTGAGGGAGTCGGACCGGTGGAAGTCGGGGACGAACTCATCGCATCCCTTGCAGGGGAGGAGTTGCTGCAGGTTACTGTAGTAGCAGATACCATCAGGTAATTTGAGCGGCCGGCTGAGCCTGTTGCCGCACTCTGATCTCCCGGCGTTCCTTCAGGCAACGTGATACGGCATCTGTGAACTCCATATATTTCAGGCCGTCGGAAAAAGATGTGTGCGTGACAGGTTTTCCTGTCCGGATCGATTCGATAAAATCAGCCTCCACCCGCCAGCCTCCTGTCTCTCCTGGGGCAATGGCTACCGGCTTGAAGACCTCTTCACCCCTTTTCAAGAGTGAGAGGGTGTCGTCGCTGTATCGCAGTATCCCTTCGCTCCCGTATAGGGTAACCGATTTTTCACTGCTGAGTCCGGCTATCCGGGTAATGAGCATATGCAGGCGAACTCTGTCGTGCATGAGAGCTGACACCTCAAGATGGTCGGGTATATCGACACTGCGGTATTTACCAGTATCCGGGTCCCTGCGTTCTCTGACGAATATCTCTCCGGAAGCATGGACAGATTCTGCCTCCCCAAGCCAACGCATCAAAGCCTCGTACCAGATACCCAGTGACATGATGTTATCACCGCTGTATTCCCTTGCATAACGCCAGTTAAATGGGAGGTCCCGGTTGATGAAACCCTCCCGGTCCATGATCTCTACCGTAAGCAGCTCTCCGATATACCCCTCCAGCAGCAGACGTTTAATCGTAGTGTCGACTGTAAGGGTGAAGGGTGAAGGGACTACCTGGGCGACAAGATCCGGATACTTCCCGGCTGCCTGCAGCATCTCACGGGCTTCAGCAGCAGTCGCTGCCATGCGTGCTTCGCACAATACATGTTTACCGGCAGCCAACGCTGCAGTTGCAACCGGATGGTGCATGTAGGGCCAGGTGCCAATGAGAACGGCATTGATGTCCCCGGCATTCACAAGTTCCCGCCAGTCTGCATCTACCCGGGGAATGGAGAACCTGGCGGCGACCCGCCGGGAAGAATCCAGGCTACGGTTGCACACCGATATGATCTCCACCCCCGACTGTTCCCGTAAACCGGGAATGTGTCTGACCCTGGTATTCTCTCCTGCCCCCACGATCCCGATCCGTATCTTCTCCACTGCTACCTCCCTGAAGTATCTGGTGCTACTCTAAATAAACTGCTTTAGTAGTGCAGCGTCAAGGGACGTTTCTGGACAGCACCCTTTTCTGATCAGTTTCAGGTTCACATAGAGTAGGCAACCTCCGATGGGTAGGTGTATGTAACTTCAGCATAGAAAGGCTCCTGATGTATCTGTAGGTAGTATACTTGTTGATAAAAAGAATATAAAAGAATATAAGAGAATATAGTAGAAAATAAAAGAATTAAGTGGTATATTATATATATGGAACGATCAATGGAACCGATAATGCAATCCGACGGAAACTCTCCCCTGCTTACCCTCTCGGAGGTGGCCGCATTTCTGCAGCTATCCGAGAAGACTGTACTGAAGATGGTAAAGCAGAGTGAGATCCCCTGTATGAAGATAGCCAACCAGTGGCGCTTCTCAAAAATGGTACTTGATGACTGGGTACTGTCTAAGATGGGAGTAATCCCGCAGAATGACCTTTCACGTCTCATAGAGCAGGAGTATGATGTCGTTCCACTGTCCCGTCTGGTACATGAGGAGAATGTGATCATCAACCTCAAGGGCAGGACCGTTTCAGAGGTTCTTGCCGAACTTGCCGAAAATGCCTTCAGGACCAACCTGGTTGCCGACAGGCAACGCTTTTTCGACAAACTGGTTGAACGGGAGCGTATGAGCTCCACAGCAATCGGAGAGGGGATTGCCCTCCCGCATCTACGTACCCCATCAGATACCGTTGTCCGTGAAGCCCGTATTGTGATCGGTACCTCAGAAGCGGGTATTGACTTCAACTCCCTGGACAGCAAACCGATCCACCTCATCTTTCTCCCAATATCGGACAGTGAAGTTGTCCATCTACGCATTATTGCAAAGCTTTCACAGCTGCTTCGTGAACAGCGGAGAGTTGAGACGCTTAAGATGCTGAAGAGCCGGAAGGATTTTGTCTCTTTCTTCATCAGCTATAACCAGGAATTACTGAATAAGGAGATTATCTCATGATAGATGCATTGCAGACCAGCATGATCAGAATCGGAAGTGATGCGAGGGATAAGATGGCGCTTCTCAGGGAGATAGCAGCTCTTGCTGCTACATCGGAAGCCCTGAGCTCCATCCCGGAGGAGACGTTGTTCATGGCTCTTGCCGACCGTGAAGCACTTGCTTCCACGGGAATGGAGAAGGGCATTGCCATCCCCCACTGCACCTTCCCAGGAGTGGATGCTTTCACTGTTGGGCTGATAGTCATCCCGGATGGGATAGATTTCGATGCAATGGACGGGAAAAAGAGTAATCTGGTGTTCTTCATCATTGGCCCTGAAGAGAAGCGGAACCGCCACATAAAGATTCTCTCATCGATATCAAAACTCTCCAAGGACCATCAGCTGCTTGATGCCCTGCTTGGGGCTGATTCACCCGAAACGGTAATCAAGGTCCTGAAAATGGATGAGACACCTATGGGCTCTCCGGTTTCTGCCCCGCTCTGCCGGGTCATGATCTACGTTCAGGTGGAAGAGCTGTTTCATGATGTCCTGGAAATTCTCTCCTCGGAGGTTGAGGGATCGGTCTCGGTTACCGATGCCGACAGGGCCAGTTCCTATCTCTACAGGATGCCCCTCTTCTCCTCGTTCTGGGACGACAGCAGCAAGGCCTTTACCAAGATCATCTGTGCTGTGGTTGAGAAACGCTTTCTCAATGATGTTGTCAGGAGAATCAACATGGTACGGCCCGAGGACGGCAGCGGTATTCTCATTACCGCTTCTGATCTGCTGTATGCCGATGGAAAAATCGATTTCTGACGAAGGTGAGTATAATGATTGAAAACATGCAGGCAGCACTTACCGGGCTGAATATACATCCCCTGCTGATTATCGGAATTATGGTCTTTCTGGGATTCTACTTCGGCAAGATCATGAAATTCATTCGGTTGCCCTCAATAATCGGCTTCATGATCATAGGCGTACTGATCGGTCCCTCCCTCTTCGGGATTCTCAGCGAGTCCTTTCAGGAGTCCATCAGCTTCATTACCGATATTGCCCTGAGCTTTGTCGCCGTAAGTATTGGGCTGGAGTTGAGCTTCTCCTCGCTGAAGCAGCAGGGGAAGGGAATAATTATCACGATTTTTGCTGAATCTTTCATGGCATTCCTGCTAGTCTTCGGTGCGCTCTACCTGCTTACCGGGGATCTGCCCCTGGCACTGCTCTTTGGGGCTATTGCACCGGCAAGTGCCCCGGCAGGTACAGTTGCCATCATTAAGGAGTACAAAGCCCGGGGACCGCTCACAAAAGCACTTTATTCGGTCGTGGGATTTGATGACGGCCTGGGAATCATCATCTTCGGGTTCGCTGCTGCCTTTGCAAAGTCAATTCTCGGGGCCGAAATGGGAATGGAGACCGGAAACTTCCTTACCCTGATAGCAGCCCCCCTGAAGGAGGTTGTGCTGAGTATCATTGTTGGAGCGGCAACTGCCTTTTTCTTCTCCATCTTTGCCCGTTTTCTACGTACCGGCAAGGATATCTTTCTTCTCCTGTTTGCTACTGTCTTTATCACTGCCGGACTGAGCCTGATGCTGCACCTTTCACTGATCCTGACAAACATGGTCATCGGTATTATCATTGTGAACACCCAACCGAAGAATACCCTGGAGAAGATACATGATGAGCTCTCTGAAATCATGCCGCTGCTGTTCATCCTCTTTTTCGTCCTAGCCGGAGCCAACCTGCATGTTTCAGCTATCCCTGTCCTGGGGATGGTCGGCCTGGTATATATCCTGGGAAGATCGGTAGGGCTGGTAAGCGGGGCGATGCTCGGATCCACGGTTGGAAAACTGTCAGAGAATATCAGAAAATACCTCGGGCTCGGGATCCTCTCCCAGGCAGGTGTCGCCATAGGGCTCTCCCTGATCATCAAGAAGGAGTTCGTAGCATTCGGAACTCACGGGACTGCCATCGGCAACACCATCATAACAACAGTGACGGCAACCTCAATATTCTTTGAGATCATCGGGCCCATCCTTACCAAGATAGGACTGGAAAGGGCTGGAGAGATCAGCGAGAGTGCCCATGCCCCGAAGCAGAGAAAGCGGAAAGCTGCACTATAGACCGCTGAATCACTGACTGAAAAAGATAGCGGATGAGCCCTGTCAGACAGGTTGGACATATACCCATTGAGCTGGTGAATTGAGAAGCCTGCTGGAGAGCATTATCCCTTTTTCAGCAGGTCGCGTATTTCAGTCAGCAGAACGATATCGGCGGGGATGACCGGTTCAGCAGGAGGCGTTTCGGCAGCACTTGCAGCTGCTTTTTCCCTAGCCTCCCTCTCCCGTTTTTCCCGGAACCGATTGATCATGCGGACAATCACGAGAACCACGAAAGCGATCAGCAAGAAATTGATGACTGCCTGGATAAAATTACCATAGGTCATGGCAAGCTCTGGCCTTTCTTCAGTTGCCTTGCGGAACACAATCCTGAGATTGGTGAAATCAATACCTCCTATGACGATGCCGATGATAGGTGTAAGGATATCATTTACCAGCGACTTCACGATTGCCGTGAACGCTGAACCAATGATTAGGCCCACAGCCAGGTCCATCACATTGCCTCTGGTGATGAAGGTCTTGAACTCTTCAATGAATTTTTTCTTTGTAGCCATCTGAAGTTCCTCCGTATCAGGATATCCCATACTATCATACTTCCTTTGTGGTTCAACAGTAGAACACCACGATCAAATGGACTGTTAACCGGTTGAGCAAGGTTAAATATGTTGATAGTGAACCAAGAGGCATGAAGCACAAAGACGTTTCCCTGTTTGAGAGAAATGGCTTAGACCTGAATCCGTATAGAAAATAAAGAAAACAAGCTCAACCAAATGGTGTATAATG
>CAZSBC010000053.1:0-18699 GCA_964605195.1 uncultured Spirochaetales bacterium
AACTCCAGTCACACATTGGCATCTCGTATGCCGTCTTCTGCTTGAAAAAATGCGCCGCAGGCAATGCGCTGCCGGCTGCCTTGAGGTCCTTGCTGTTCCGGAAGGTGCCGTTGAAGTGCCACATTCCCGAAACATCGCACTGAACTATGCCGGCAGCAGCAGGATTTTGTTTGACAACCAATGCAATTGCATCGTTGTAGCGTTTTGGGATGGTGTTCTTTTCAAGAAACCTAGGCAGATCCCTGTTGGGATAGAGCATATAGGAGTGCTGGTCTGTCCTGAACAGTGGTCCCACCCTCAGCTGCTTCAGTACCGCACTGCTTTTCTCCGCAGGTTGTCCCGGGATTGAGAGCCCGGCTACCTGGCCCTCAAGCATGGGATAGAGCTGCCGGATCTGGGCGGAATTACCGGTTACCTTGAGCACCTGGTAGGACTCAAAGGTGCCGTCATCCCGCATGGTAGCTGTCACTGTGGCCGAGAAGTGTTCCAGGCAGAGGTTGAGGAAAGCCTCAATGTCCTCGGTGGATAGAGTTGCCTGCTCCATAGCAAATCCGTGCATATAGATTGATTCACGATACGCTGATCCGGCTGTGCCGAGGGCAGTAAGGGCCTGCAGGCGTGCTTCGGGATCTTCAACTGCCGCTGCTCCGTATGCACCCAGGCCTGCAGAGAGATCGCGCATCCAGGCAGCGGTCTCCCTGAACAGTGTTATTGTGCCTTGGTTGTCAAGCAGCCTCAGGAACTCGGTGATGAACCGGATGAGGTAGCAGAGGGTGACCACGGAGAGTCCCCACCCGGCCAGGGCGTTGTTGGCGTCATTCCACTCCGGCCGCTGGGTATTCATCCAGATTCCGCCGCCCGGGACGAAATTGGTCACCTTGGCCAGCAGCAGTATCAGCAGCTTCTCGGTGAAGTTTGTCGTGACAATCTCCCCGTTCGCGTCGGTAACGAGACGACCGTCTGACCCGATCCGTTCCACGGCTTCCGCTATTTCCTGCTCGATCTTCCGGTCATGACTGATCGATTTTCCCGGGTCTGCCAGCAGCTGCTCAAACGGCTTGATGCGGTAGGGCACGTTGGCAAAGACGTAGTGACTGTTCCGGAGTCTGGCAGACAGGGTCCCTCCCAGGAAGGCATGGGCCTGTTCGATCAGCTTGGTCAGGTAGATGATCTGGTGGTCACTCCAGTACCCGATGTTCCCCCAGGGGTCGGCGGGATTGGGCACTTCCCAGTCGATACCGTTCTGGGATATGCGGTAGGGGTTGTAGCCGTCCACTGTGGTGGCATTGAGGAACTTCGTGATCACTGAGGGCAGGAAGAGGGGATAGGAGATGCAGAGGGCCTCCCAGTTCTGGAAGATGTCACGCCAGTTACCCTGATACCCTATGAGTGGATTGCCGCCACTGCCCTTTGTTCTAATGTGGAAGTGGTTCCAGGGGCGGCTGGGATCCCCGTGTCGCCGTCCGAAGGTCAGCGGCAGGTACTCATATGCCAGGCGGCTGAGGTGGGGATCCTGCTGTTTCTCTATCTCCGCTGTCAGTTCATCTATGGTGATCGTATCCGGCAGTGCCGTGATCTCCTGTTCCCACCGTGCAGTGACAACGCTGTTCCAGCGCCGGGCAAAGTCCAGGAAGTCATCCCTGCGGATGTTGTACCCGTCGATGAAATACCCTCCGCGCATCACGTTAAAAAGCACATTGACGGCATGGTGCACGGTACTCTCCCTGCTGCCCGTTCTCTGCAGTCCGTCGTTCATTGCGAGGATCGATGCAAGTCGCTGCCTGGCCCTGCTGATATCTTCCTCCAGGCTGCGTATGAGGGCGGATTTACCGGCAGCCAGTTGCCTTCTCAGAGATGCAACGGCAGAGTGGTCCTGCTGCAGCTCCCCGCAGAACCCCCAGCGATGCATTTCACTGGGATGGAGCTCGAGGGTGCCGCTGAGCAGGTAAGCCCCCCGTTCTCCCCTGATATCATCTTCGGGAAGCAGGGGCCTTCCGCGGCAGAAAGCATCGACCTGCCGTTCGCTGAGCAGCAGCACGGCCCGTTCCAGGCCGTAGGACCAGACGGTATTGGCAACAAGGCATTCGCTCGGTTCTGCCAGGTCGGTGAGGGTGGCACTGAGGGCAAAGATACCGAGAGCGGTTTTCCGGTCACATTCGCTCCGCTTGTAGGCATCAAGGAGGTTGCTCAGGGTATTCTGGGTATGTGCCGATGCCCCTGCCGGCATGATATTGCGCATGCCGTCAAGAAAGGTCACTGATACCGGGCTCTCCTGCAGGTTCTCAAGGGCGCAGGCTCGGTGGATGCCGTATCTCGGGCTGCCCTCCCAGCTTACCGTGAAGGCAAGGCCGAGGGTGCGGTTTATCTCCTCGAACTTTACGCACTCCCCGTAAGCTGCCTTCCAGAGGTTGCGTTCTGTCTCATACACCCCGGGTCTGCCGGGCCGCAGCGGCTGCCAGAGGAAACGCTTCTCTTCCCGCTGAACGATGAAGGCGGTCAGTGAGCCGGTGGAGGTGTGGGAGTCGTTGATCTTGTCAACGGTGGCGTAGGGGAAGAGGGCCTTGTCTGCTTGTTCCCGGCCGCAGGTGATTCCCCCGGTACTTGATATGAACATCCAGATATCATCGGGGTTTGTGATGGACATGAAGAACGGGACCATGGAATCAAAATTGCGGATACGGTACCAGAGGGTCCCTTCCTGCTCTATAAAGCTTCCCAACACCGGATGGCTCTCCTGGTGCAGCCTGCTGTTCCCCATGTATATCGGATCCATGCTGTACTCCTTGGCCTGTATAGCAAGTAGGTAATAAAATTAGTTTACAATAGCAACTTAATGTTGGCAAGGGGAACCTGGAAAGATTTAGTAAAAAACAACCTCACATTTCCTGGGAAAATGCTTCGAAAAAAAGCAGCTTCGTACATAGGAAAGCTGGCAGGGGCCTGTATGAATCCGAGAGTTACGCTAGTGGTTTTTCTGGATTCCTCGCCATTGACAGGATATGCTTCCGGGAATTGGCGGACCTGCTGTAAGAAGCTGTATCTGAGGTATTCAGCAGTTGCTTAATATGGTTAGTGTATATAAAAAACCGTTAAAGTACCTTAAACGGTTAAACACAATACCGCGCAAGCAATTTAGCCGATGTTGCATGAATCGTGAATTATCCTGAGAAGAGGAAGAGAGTCCTTCTGCATACTGTCGAGAGAAAAATATAGGAATATGGGCGTTGCCGATGCGTCTTATTAGCAGTATGTTGGGTATGGGGACAACGTGCTGTTCTGATATTCGATCCTGCGTTGTTTTCCCGCATATAACAAAAAGTTACGAGGATTTAGCTATGCGATTACTTCTGTTATCCCTGGTACTGGGGACCTTCATTCCTGCAGCTGCAGCTGGGGAGACCCTGCTGCTCTCAGATCTCTCTTCATCAAGACTCTCCGAAACGGGGTGGGAATGGCAGGGATTTGCCGATACCGTCATGGGTGGCAACTCCTCCCTGAACTCCCCGAGAATCATCGTTACCCCGGAGGGCCGAGCCCTGAATCTTTCCGGGGAAGTGGTGACGAAGGGGGGAGGCTTCATTCAGGTTCGCCTGAAGCATGAAGACGGCCCCTTCGATGCCTCGGCTTACAGCGGGGTTGAGATAGAACTGCAGGCCCCGCAGCCGGAGGGCTACTATGTCTTTGTCCGCACACGGGACAATGTCTTCCCCTGGAGCTACTACGGTTTCAAGCTCCATGTGCGGGAGAACCGGACTACAATCCGGATTCCCTGGGAGGCCTTCAAGGCCGAAGCCATGCTGCGCAGGCAGCTTCGTCCCGAACTGCTCACCAGTGTAGCCGTTGTTGCTGCCTATCAGGACTTCAATGCCGATCTGAATATCTATAAGGTGAGCCTGTACCGCTGATGGGCTCCTTCAGGCCATAGCCGTATGGATTATTCTGTCGAACACTTTGTCTGGAAGCAGTTTGCGTATGAAGAGGGTGGGCCTGGCCATGAATCCGGCTGCATACCTGGTCTTGGGTTTGCGTGCCGTGACGGCTTTCATGATGGTTGCAGCAATCTTCTCCGGAGTTGTGAGCCGCTTGGAGCGATATAGCTCTGTCATCCGGTCAGCAGTCCTGTTTGCAGCAGCCTGATGAGCACCCCCGGAGGCACTGCCCCTGAGGTTCTCTGCCGCGATAATCCCCCACTCAGTAGCGATTCCACCCGGTTCAATAATGGAGACATCGATACCGAACTGCCTGTTCTCAAGGCGCAGGCAGTCCGATAGGCCCTCAAGGGCGTGCTTAGTGGCATGGTACCAGCCGCCGTAGGGGGTGTACATCCTTCCTCCCATCGACGAGATGTTGACGATTTTTCCATATCCTTTGGCCCGCATTCCCGGGAGGACGAGCTGGGTAACCCGGGCAAGGCCGAAGATGTTCACCTCGAACTGCCGTCGGGCCTCCTCGATTGCAACGTCCTCGATAGCCCCGTAGGAGCCGTAGCCGGCATTGTTTATCAGGATATCAATGGAACCCTGCTCCGCGAGGATGGATCCGATTTCCCGCTGCATGGATTTCCCATCGGTCAGGTCCATATGAACCGGACGTGCACCGAGCTTTTTCAGCTTATCCATCTGCTCCACTCTTCTGGCTGCCGCATAGACAGTCGCGCCCGCTGAAAGCAGCAGCGCTACAGTGGCAGCTCCTATCCCGGAGGATGCCCCGGTCACCAGGGCGGTCTTTCCAGTAAGTTCGGTCATTGCTCTTACCCTCCACATCAGGTATACCTGCTGTTACCTGAAAAATACGTGTCGCGGTGCCGGTCGTCAAGCGCCGGCAGAATAATATTTTCAGCCTCAGCCTTGACGCAGCATCTCAGTCGGGTATCATGATAGGTAAGCTGTTCCACCTGCTTTTCAGGAAAGTGTCCCACCAGTCCTGCACCAGTCCTTTATGTGGAGTGATGGTATGAAATCCGGAAAGTTACTGCTGGTGATATGTGGAAAAGCGGCAGCTGTGCTGGTGTTCGCAGCAATGCTCGGCGGGTGCCCATGGCTTATGCCGCCCGGCATATCAGAGGTAAGCGACCTGCTGGTCACTCCCGGGGAGATGCACCTGGAGGTGAGCTGGAGTAATCCGGCTGAACCGGGGTTCTCGCATGTGCTGATTGACTACAAGCGGGTGGATTCAGCAGAATTTACCCCATATGCAGAAGCGGCAACAGCCTCCGGAACGGTGCTCTATCCTCTGGAAGCCGGGACAGCCTGGAAAGTCAGGGTTCGCACTGTGTATGGTGACGGCAGAATCTCCGACGGAGTCAGTGCCGAAGCTATCCCGACTGCCGATATCGACCCTCCCGATGTGACAGACCTCACCGTCACCCCCGGCGCTTCTTCCCTGATCATCAGCTGGACAGATCCCGATGTCGTTGATTACGATCATGTGGAGATCTGGTACGGCGTATCCCCCGATATCTCCAACCTGTTTGCCGGTACAGCTGCTGCCGCCGGTACGGAAATCGACGGTCTGGTTCCCGGAACGCTCTATGCCCTCATGGTCAAAGTGAAGGATGCTGCCGGCAACGGATCCCCGGGAGTAGGTGATTCGGGTACGCCGCTGGAGTATGCGCCGACGATCTACGCTGTCGGCGACACCGGTCCTGCCGGAGGGAATATCTTCTATGTGGATGCAGCTGAAGCCAACGGCTGGCGCTACCTTGAGGCAGCCCCGATCAGCTGGAGGTATTCCACCAACCACACCTTCGTGTGGGCAACTTCCGGCTATGCAGGGACAGTTGTCACCACAACCGACACCATAGCCAGCGGAGAGGCGAATACTGCCGCAATCATCGCCACCCTCGGAGACGGGCTGAACTTTGCCGCCCATGTATGTGCCGACCTGACGTACAGCGGCTTCAATGACTGGTTCCTGCCCTCCATGGTGCAGCTGGAAGCTATCTATGACAACCTGCATGCTGTTGCTGCTCCGACAGGCTCCTTTGATGACGATCCCTACTGGTCATCGATCCAGGATGCTGTGGTAAATAACAATTATGCCTACGCTCTCGACTTTTCTGACGGAGCGCAAGTCCGCACCTACAAGGCCAATGCAAGGAATGTCAGGCCGGTACGCGCCTTCACCTTTGACGAGATGGTATCTGCACCGGTGATTGCAGTCGCTGACGGAGCCGGAGGGACAAAGGAGGTGACAATCACCTGTTCGACTCCCGACAGCGCTATATACTACACAACTGACGGATCAGAACCCTCCGAGGCGACGGGTATACCCTACACAGCGCCATTCTCCCTGTCAGCAGCAGCAACCGTGAAGGCCCTGGCTGTTCGGGGCGGTTGGGATGATTCGGTGATTATCCAGGAGATTGTCACGTTCTGACGGCAGCGCTCTTATTCACGTACAGATTCCAGCAGGCTGAAGAAGTCGGGGAAGGTCACCGCGGCGGCTTCGCTGCCGTCGATGGTAACCGGGGATTCAGCCGCCAGGGCAGCTACGGCCAGGGCCATTACCACCCGGTGATCACCGTGCCCGCTGACAGTGCCGCCCTGCAGTCCCGCTCTTCCCCGACCCCTGATAACCATGCCGTCCGGCAGCTCCTCTATCCCGGCTCCGAGGCGAGAGAGCTCCCGATTCATCACTGATATCCTGTCAGTCTCCTTGATGCGGGCCTGGGGTACATTCAGCAGTCTGGTAGTCCCGGTTGCATAACACCCGGTGACTGCCAGGACAGGCAGGGCATCGGGAGCGGTATTGAGATCTATGTTGATTCCATTGAGCGTATCAGGGCCAGAGAGGATTACCGTATCACCGCTCCAGGTGACAGCACAGCCCATCTGCTCCAGCCAGGTGAGGATCTGCCGGTCACCCTGGCTGTCATCGGGATCCAGTCCCGCCACGGAGAGCGTAGACCCGGTCACGGCGGCGGCACAGAGGAAGAAGGAGGCCGAGGAGTAATCTCCCGGAATTGAGCAGCTGAACGGTCTGAAACGCTGCTTCCCGGGGAAGATGAAGCGTTCCATCCCCTCGCGTCTGAAATCTATCTGCTGCTTCTCAAGCCACTCGATTGTCATCTCCGCGTAGGGCGCCTCGTTGAGCAGCGATACGTTGATGATGCACTCCCGCTGCGAGCCGACAGCTGCCAGCAGCAGCGCTGAGAGGTACTGGCTCGTAGGGCAGGCAATGGTGACCTCCCCGCCCTGCAGCGGACCGGTGATGGCTACCGGGGGACAGCCTTCGGCTTCACGGGCCCCGGCCGGGATATCTTCGGGTATGTCGTAGGAGACAGCAGTACCGAGAGCGGCAAGGGCTTCGGTCAGGTTGGCAACCGGGCGGCGCCGGATCTGCTCGTCCCCTGTGAGCACGACAGGGATCCCCAGCGATGCGGCGATACCGGCTCCGAGATAGAGCGTTGTGCCTGAGTTGCCCGTATCAATGAGCAGCGGTTTGTCAGGCAGGGCAGGGCGGCTGCCGATGCCGGTGACAATCCAGCGTTGATCCTCTTCTGCAATATGAGCTCCGAGGGCCCGGCAGAAGCCGAGACAGGCCTCGGTATCCCGTGACCGAAGCGGATGCTCCAGCGTGCTCTTCCCCTCTGCCGCCGTGGCAATGAGAAGTGCCCGGATCGTCTGGGATTTTGAGGAGGGAATACGTACTGTTCCGGCAATCGTTGCCGGGGCAATTATCTGCTGCATGGTACCTAGAGTATGGGACAAATCACAGTAAGTCAATAAACATATGCAAAATAATAAATATATATGCAAAAAATATACAGTAAGTAGCAGTATGTAGAGATTGTCTATTGACTTAATTTACCTGCAGGAGTATAAAAGATACCAATATAGATGTATCCCGGCTCCGGAGACGGAACGTGATCATCACCGGTGCAGCCGGCAGGCGGTATCCGGTACTATCTCAGGCAATAAGGAATGCGTCATGACAATGCACATGCAGATGGACATGCACTGCTCCCGCCAATCATCAGCGATGATGCGGAACCGGCAGTCAGAAAGATCCGGGCATTTTTTCGCCCGCGGAAATCGTATTTTCTCCTCCCTCCCCTCCCTTCTCTCTGGTATTGTCTCCAGCCTTCCGGTAGTCCTGCTACTGTCACTATCTGTCATTATTCTAGCAGTCATTCTATAAATACCCTATAGCCTGAATACGGGTGATCCTGGGATAGGTCCCTCCCAATTTTTTCAGGATCACAGCAACAGGGTCTATGGTGGTATCATATACCCGCGAAGAGCATGAAGGAGATCTAGATGGAACGTTATATTTTATCGGTTCTGGTGAACAACCATTCAGGAGTTCTGAGCCGGGTAGCCGGCCTGTTCAGCCGCAGAGGGTTCAATATCAGTTCTCTGACGGTGGGAGAGACCGAAGACCCCCTCTTCTCACGGATGACAATTGTCGTGGAGGGTGATCACACCGTGCTGGAGCAGATCACCAAGCAGCTGGCCAAGCTGATTGATGTCAGGCACATATCCGAGCTGAAACTGCGCAGCTCGGTATCACGGGAGCTGCTGCTGATCAAGGTGAGCGCTCCCCAGGACAAGCGAGCCAATGTCGTGGAGATAGCCGATATCTTCAAGGCCAAGATCGTTGATGTCACCCCCGGTACCATGACGATGGAGCTGACCGGCAATGAGGACAAGACCTCCACATTCATCCAGCTGCTGGAACCGCATGGCATCCTGGAGATTGTACGCACCGGGCTGGCGGCCATTGGACGCGGCGAGGCGACCATCAGTGAGGAGATGCAGCGCAACAGCAACTGAACCCCTGTTCTGCCCCAAAACCGGCAGGACTGCATATACCAAAGACGTGAAGAAAGGAGTCACCAATGAGTAAGATTTTTTATGAACAGGATACCAATCTCGGCCTGCTGGACGGCAAGACAGTAGCGGTAATCGGATACGGCAGCCAGGGACATGCCCATGCCCTGAACCTGCATGAATCGGGTGTTGATGTCATCGTCGGCCTCTATGTCGGCAGCAAGTCCTGGGCAAAAGCCGAAGAGGACGGACTGAAGGTTGCCACTGCCGCCGAAGCGGCTGAAGCAGCCGATGTCATCATGATCCTTGTCAATGACGAGAAGCAGGGTGACCTCTACCTTGAGAGCATTGCCCCCGGTCTGAAACCCGGCAACTATCTGGCCTTCTCCCATGGGTTCAATATCCACTTCGGGCAGATCGTACCCCCGTCAGACATAAATGTCATCATGATAGCTCCCAAGGGACCGGGACATACTGTCCGCAGCCAGTTCCAGGAGGGCAAAGGCGTACCGTGCCTGATAGCCGTGCACCAGGATGCTACCGGCGACTCAGAACAGATCGCTCTGGCCTATGCAGCCGGCATCGGCGGTGCACGGGCCGGTATTTTTGAGACAACCTTCAAGGAAGAGACCGAGACGGATCTCTTCGGTGAGCAGGCCGTTCTCTGCGGGGGACTCTCAGAACTGATCAAGGCCGGGTTCGATACCCTCGTGGAGGCCGGGTACAGTCCCGAAATGGCCTACTTCGAGTGCTGTCATGAGGTGAAGCTGATCGTCGACCTGATCAACCAGGGCGGGCTTGAGTATATGCGCTACTCAATCAGCGATACGGCCGAATATGGTGACTACATGACCGGAAAGCGGATTATCACCAAGGATACCCGCAGGGAGATGAAGCAGGTGCTCTCCGAGATACAGGACGGTACCTTTGCCCGTAACTGGATGCTGGAGAACCGGGTGAACCGACCCTTTTTCAATGCCCGCAAGCGCATGGAGGCCGAGCATCCGATGACAGAAACCGGCAGCAGGCTGCGCTCCCTGATGAGCTGGCTGAAGAAGGACTGAGCAGTGAAACGTGCGGAGCATGCAGCCGGAAGGCTGAAGCTCCGCATTGAGACGGAGAAACAAGGAAGGAAGAGGAATGGCTGCACATATACAGATTTTCGATACCACGCTGCGTGACGGAGAACAGGCCCCCGGATACAGTATGAATCTTGAAGAGAAGGTTCGACTTGCCCTGCAGCTGGAAACCTTGAAGGTTGATGTCATTGAGGCTGGATTTGCCATTGCCTCGCCCGGCGATGCCGCCGCGATAGCGGCTGTCTCGGAGACGGTACGGGAGTGCACCGTGGCAAGTCTCTCAAGGGCGCTTGAAAAGGACATTGATGCCTCCTGGAAGGCCCTGAAGAAAGCCCGCAGACCGATGATTCACACCTTCATTGCCACCTCTGACATCCACATGCAGTACAAGCTGAAGAAGCGTCCCGAGGAGGTGCTGGAGCAGACAAAGGCGATGGTCGCCTATGCCCGCAACCTCTGCCCCGAGGTGGAGTTCTCAGCCGAGGATGCCTCCCGGAGCAATCCGGAGTTCCTTTACCGCGTCATTGAAGCTGCCATAGCTGCCGGGGCTAAGATCGTGAACATTCCCGATACTGTCGGGTATACCACTCCCTTGGAGTACGGGGCGTTGATCAGGGGTATCCGGGAGCATGTGCCGAACATAGACAAAGCCATCATATCGGTGCACTGCCACAATGATCTCGGGCTTGCCGTGGCAAATTCGCTGGCAGCCGTCCATGAGGGCGCCCGCCAGGTGGAGTGCACGGTCAACGGTATCGGGGAGCGGGCTGGCAATGCCGCCCTTGAAGAGCTGGTTATGGCCATACGGACAAGGAGGGATCAGTATCCCTATGAGGTGGGAATCGAGACCACCCAGATCCACAAGACGAGCAAGCTCATCTCCACCATCACTGGGGTGATGGTGCAGCCCAACAAGGCCATTGTGGGGGCGAATGCCTTTGCCCATGAGTCCGGGATTCACCAGCACGGGGTCATGGCCAACAAGGCCACCTATGAGATCATGACCCCCGAATCGATCGGGCTTCACCAGAACTCCATGGTGCTCGGCAAGCACTCGGGACGGCACGCCTTTGTCGAGCGCATGAAGGAGCTTGGCTATGCCACCGACAAGCAGGTGATGGATGAGATGTTCGCCCAGTTCAAGGAGCTAGCCGACCGCAAGAAGGTGGTTTCCGACCGCGACCTTGAAGCGCTGATGGACTCCCGCAGCGCTGTGGTCGAGCCTACCTACACCCTGAAGCAGTTCGTCACCAACTCCGGCAACCAGATCACGGCTACGGCAGCCATACGGCTGCTGCGCGGTAAGGAGGAGCTTGAGGACGTCTCCACTGGAGACGGTCCGGTCGATGCGGCCTTCAATGCCATCGAGCGGATCACGGGTATCAGTTTTACCCTTGAGGAGTACATTATCCACGCCGTAACTGCCGGTAAGGATGCCCAGGGCGAAGTATCGGTACGGGTGAGCAGGAATGGCAGGACCTACAAAGGACGCGGAGTGAGTACCGACGTCATCGGAGCTAGTATCAAAGCCTATCTGTTTGCCGTGAACAGTATGCTGTTCGAGGAGCGTTATGAAAAAGAGCATTGATCTGTTTGATTCGACTCTGCGCGACGGAGCCCAGGCGGAGGGTATTTCCTTCTCCGTACGGGACAAGCTGAATATACTGATGGCCCTTGACGAGATGGGCATAGATTACGTTGAAGCGGGGAATCCCGGTTCAAATCCCAAGGATCTTGAATTCTTCAGGGCGGCCGGCAAGCTTACGCTGCAGCATGCCCGGCTTGCCGCCTTCGGCAGTACCCGCCGGTGGGGCATGCCGGTGACAGAGGATGCCAATGTGCAGTCCCTGCTGGAGGCTGAGACCCCCGTTGTCGTCATCTTCGGGAAATCCTGGGATTTCCACGTTACCGATATTATCAGGACGACCCTGGCCGAGAACCTGGCCATGATCCATGATACGGTGGCATTCTTCAAGGAGGCCGGTAAAGAGGTCATCTATGATGCCGAGCACTTCTTCGACGGCTATAAGCACAATCCCGAGTATGCTGCCCGGACCCTGCAGGCAGCTGCCGACGGGGGGGCCGACGCGCTGGTGCTCTGCGAGACCAACGGGGGGGCCCTTCCGATGGAGGTCTACGAGATCACGAAGGCGATGGTGGCGTCGTACCCCGGCATGAAGTTCGGGATCCACACCCACAATGATGCCGGGATGGCGGAAGCCAACTCCCTCATGGCCATAGAGGCGGGAGCCACGCATCTGCAGGGTACCTTCGTGGGCTTCGGTGAGCGGTGCGGCAATGCCAATCTCTCCATCCTCATACCCACCCTGCAGCTGAAGCAATCCTGCTCATGTGTGCAGGAAGACTCCCTGCGCAGGCTGACCCATGTGGCCCGTCGGATAGCCGAGATTGCCAATGTCACCATCCCGCACGGGATGCCCTATATCGGGAAGAGTGCCTTCACCCACAAGGGCGGCATGCACATCGACGGGGTATCGAAGAACTCCCTCTCCTTCGAGCATATCGATCCGGAGCTTGTCGGCAATGAACGGCGCATGCTGCTCTCCGAAGTTGCCGGGCGGAGCATGGTGCTGAGAAGGATCCACAAGATTGCCCCGGGGCTTACCAAGGACTCACCCGAGACCAGGGCAATCATCGATGACCTCAAGGAGCTTGAACGGAAGGGATACCAGTTCGAGGGTGCCGACGGCTCCTTTGAGCTGGTGATTCGCAAGCATCTCGGCATCTACACCCCCTTCTTCGAGCTGGATCACTTCAAGGTGATCGGCGAACAGCCGCCGTTGCAGGAGGGGCTGAGCAGTACCGCCATGATAAAGATCGCCGTCAGCGGCAAGGATGAGATAACGGCAGCACAGGGGGACGGGCCGGTTCATGCCCTGGACCGGGCACTCCGCAAGGCCCTTGAGGTCTTCTATCCGGTGGTCAAGGATGTGCACCTGACTGACTACAAGGTGCGTGTGCTGGACAGCAAGGATGCCAGTGCGGCCATGGTCCGAGTCCTTATAGAGTCGTCTGACGGCAGCGATGCCTGGACGACAGTCGGGGTATCCACCGACATTATCGATGCCAGCTGGCTGGCACTGGTGGATTCCATAGAGTATAAGCTGCAGAAGGATACGGTGAATCTTCACTGGTGATGCTGCAGTGCACGATACCAAGCGAGAAAGCAACTGCAGCTGGCAGAGAGGAGAGGAGAGGCAGAATGAATTACACAATTGCAGTGATCCCCGGAGATGGGATCGGACCAGATATCATCAGTGAGACTACAGCAGTCCTTGACCGGGTGGGGGAGCTCTTCGGACACAGCTTCACCTTCAACGAATTTCTAGCCGGAGGCGCTGCCCTAGATGCTGTGGGAGTGCCCCTGCCTGAGCAGACGCTTGCCGGCTGCCGGAACAGTGATGCCGTACTGCTCGGAGCAGTCGGCGGGCCGAAATGGGACGACCTTGAGGGGCATATGCGCCCCGAGCAGGCCCTGTTGGGGCTGCGCTCTGCACTGGGGCTCTTTGCCAACCTCCGTCCCGCCATTCTCTATGAGCAGCTCAAGGAGGCCTGTCCGCTGCGGCCCGATATCATCGGGAAAGGCCTCGATATCCAGGTGGTGCGTGAGCTCACCGGGGGAATCTACTTCGGGGAGCGCGGACGACGGCAGTTGCCGGAGGGGGAGCAGGCCTACGATACCATGGCCTACTCGGTGCCCGAGATCGAACGGATAGTGCGCCTTGCCTTCGATATAGCCATGAAGCGGAAGAAGCTGGTGACCAGCGTCGACAAGGCAAATATCCTGGAGAGTTCCCGTCTCTGGCGGGCAACGGCCGAACGTATCGCTGCAGAGTATCCGGAGGTGATCCTGAACCATATGTATGTGGACAATGCCGCCATGCAGCTGGTACGGGATCCGCACCAGTTCGACGTGATTGTCACCTCGAACATGTTCGGGGATATCCTCTCCGATGAAGCAAGCATGATCACCGGCTCCATCGGTATGCTGCCTTCGGCCAGCCTAGGTGCCGGCAGTTTCGGTATGTATGAACCGGTGCACGGATCGGCTCCCGACATAGCCGGAAAGGACAAGGCCAATCCGATTGCCACCGTTCTTTCGGCTGCCATGATGCTGCGCTACACCTTTGGGCTTGTCGAGGAGGCCGATGCGGTGGAACGGGCCGTCGAAGAGGTGCTGAAGAGTCGGTACCGGACCGGGGACATCATGAGTGAGGGCATGGAGCTGGCAGGAACCAGGTTCATGGGAAAACTGATCAGGGATGCCCTGAGCAAATAGTGTGGAAGAGGAGTGCGTATAATGAGTGAGAATCAGGTGATCTATTTCAATGGTGAATTTGTGGATGCAGCCGAAGCGAAGGTATCGGTCTACGATCACGGACTGTTATACGGAGACGGTGTGTTTGAGGGAATCCGGGCCTACAGTGGCCGGGTCTTCAAGCTGAAGGAGCACATCGACCGTCTCTACAATGCCGCCAAGGCCATCTCCCTCGAAATCCCCCTTTCCAAGGAGCAGATGAGCGAGGTGGTCCTCGAATCCTGCCGGCGCAACGGCATAGCAGACGGGTACATCCGGCTGGTCGTTACCCGGGGTGTGGGTGATCTCGGTCTCTCGCCGATGAAGTGCCCAAAGGCGACAGTCTTCTGCATTGCGGCGACCATCACCCTCTATCCGCAGGAGATGTATGATAACGGGCTGAAGGTGATGGTCTCCTCGGTACGCCGCAACAAGGCGACAATCGTGGACCCGCAGGTGAAATCACTCAACTACCTCAACAATATCCTGGCCCGCATCGAGGCTGACCGGATTGGGGCAGCTGAAGCACTGATGCTGACTGAGGACGGGTTGGTTGCCGAGTGTTCGGCCGACAACCTCTTCATTGTACGTAACGGCGAGATATGGACTCCCCCGATACATCTCGGGATACTCGACGGGATTACCCGCAGTACGGTAATTGCCCTTTCTCGGGAGAAGGGGTACACGGTCAGGGAGAAGGAGTTCACCCTTTTCAATGCGATAACTGCCGATGAGTGCTTCCTTACCGGAACGGCTGCCGAGCTGATTGCTGTCACCGAACTGGACGGTAAGGTCATCGGTTCCGGTAAGGCGGGTGAAGTTACCAGGACGCTGCTATCTGCCTTCCAGGAGTATACGAAGGATAACGGAGCGAAGATATGAGGAGCGATCAGGCAAAGAAGGGGGCAGTTCGTGCTCCCCACAGGTCATTGATGAAAGCTCTCGGGCTTACCGACCGGGAGATCTCCAATCCCCTGATAGGGATAGTCAACTCGGCCAACGGGATCATTCCGGGGCATGTGCATCTTGACCGGATCGTCGATGCCGTGAAGGCCGGCGTGAGGTCAGCCGGAGGTACCCCGATCGAGTTTCCCACTATCGGGGTCTGTGACGGGATCGCCATGGGCCATGCCGGGATGAATTTTTCGCTGCCGAGCCGTGAGTTGATTGCCGACTCGATCGAGATCATGGTGCAGGGGCATGCCTTTGATGCCCTGGTCATGGTACCCAACTGCGACAAGATCGTTCCGGGGATGTTGATGGCGGCCGCCAGGATAAATATACCGACGATTGTCATCAGCGGCGGTGCCATGCTGGCCGGGAAACTTCCCGGCGGCAGCAAGCCGCTGAGTCTCTCCAACGTATTCGAAGCGGTAGGTTCCCACGCCGTCGGAACGATGAGCGATGAGGAGCTTGCTCTCTATGAGGAGAACGCCTGTCCGACCTGCGGCTCCTGTTCGGGTATGTTCACAGCCAACAGCATGAACTGCCTGACTGAGGTGCTTGGCATGGGATTGCCCGGAAATGGAACCATCCCCGCAGTCTATTCCGCCCGTGACCGGCTGGCCAAGGAGGCCGGCTTTGCCGTCATGGAGTTGCTGGAGAAGCAGATCCTGCCGCTGGACATCATGACTGAACGGGCCTTCGAGAATGCCCTTACCGTCGATATGGCCCTCGGTTGCAGTACCAACAGTATGCTCCACCTCCCCGCCATTGCCCATGAAGCCGGGGTGACCCTTAATATTGAGCAGGCCAATGCGATCAGTGCCAGAACTCCCAATCTCTGCCACCTCTCTCCGGCGGGAGAGCACCATATCGAGGACCTCTACGCCGCAGGCGGGGTTTCAGCGGTGATGCAGGAGCTCTCTAAGCGGGATCTGCTGCATCTCGACCTGCTGACCGTCACTACCAGGACAGTGGGCGAGAATATCGCATCGGCGAGGAACCTCGATCCCGAAGTGATCCGGCCGGTTGAGAATCCCTACAGCAATACCGGTGGTATTGCGGTCCTCAAAGGCAACCTGGCCCCTGACGGCTCGGTGGTCAAGCGTTCAGCTGTGGCCCTGGAGATGATGCAGCACCAGGGACCGGCCCGAGTCTTCGACTCGGAGGATGCGGCTATCGAAGCCATTCTCGGAGGAGAGATCAGGAAAAAAGATGTTGTTGTCATCCGATATGAGGGCCCGAAGGGCGGACCGGGAATGAAGGAGATGCTCTCCCCGACCTCGGCGATAGCCGGGATGGGGTTGGACAGGGATGTAGCCCTGATGACCGACGGGCGTTTCAGCGGTGCCACCCGGGGAGCTTCAATAGGCCACATCTCTCCCGAGGCTGCTGAGGGAGGACCGATCGCCTTCGTCGAGGAGGGTGATTTGATCACCATCGACATTACCGCCGGATTGCTCCGGCTGGATGTGGATGACGAGGTATTGGAGAAGCGGCGGGCTGCCTGGCAGCCGCCGGTACCGAAGCACAGATCCGGATATCTTGCCCGGTATGCCGAGTTTGTCACCTCGGCTGCTACAGGGGCTGTGTTCAGGAAGGTTTAGAAACTGCCCGACAATGAGGAGATTAATATGAAGATGAAAGGTGCACAGATTATCATAGAGTGTTTGAAGGAGCAGGGAGTCGATACCGTATTCGGATTTCCCGGCGGAGCTGTCCTCAATATCTACGATGAGCTGTACAAGCAGCGGGATAAAGTTCGGCACATACTCACTGCCCATGAGCAGGGTGCTGCCCATGCGGCCGACGGGTATGCCCGGGCCTCCGGCAGAGTCGGGGTCTGCATCGCCACTTCAGGTCCCGGTGCGACGAATCTGGTGACCGGAATTGCCACAGCCTATATGGATTCGGTCCCGATGGTGGCCATCACGGGTAACGTTCCCCTCTCCCTGCTGGGAAAGGACAGCTTTCAGGAGGTTGACATTGCCGGTGTGACCATGCCGATCACGAAGCACAACTATATCGTCAAGGATGTGAACAGACTGGCAGACACCATCCGGGAAGCCTTCTACATTGCCCAGGAGGGTCGGCAGGGTCCTGTCCTCGTGGACGTACCCAAAGATCTGACGATCCTGGAGGCCGATTACACCTTTCAGACGCCCCATCCGATCTCCAAACATACCGAACTGATCAGGCAGGATGAGGTTGATGAGGCTATCAAGATGATCCAGCAGGCCAGGCGGCCGGTCGTCTATGTCGGGGGGGGAGCCATCAGGGCAAAGGCCTCTGAGGAGCTGAAGAGCTTCATTGAGAAGATTCAGGCACCGGTGGGAGTCTCCCTGATGGGGAAGGGGGTCTTCCCAGCAACCGACGATCTCTATACCGGCATGATCGGCATGCACGGATCAAAGGTCTCCAACATGGCCGTCTCACAGAGTGACCTGCTGGTGGTAATTGGTGCGCGCTTCAGTGACCGGGTAGTCAGTCGGGCCGACCGCTTTGCCACCCGGGCCAAGATCCTCCATATCGATATTGATCCTGCCGAGATCAACAAGAACATTCCCGCCTACCACCATGTCATCGGTGACGTGAAAGAGGTCCTGAAAGTCTTCAACAAGCGGATCACCAAGCGGATTGACCATGACGACTGGCTTGCTAAGATCAGTGCCTGGAAGGAGAAATATCCTATCCGAGTCACCATCGATAACCGTCGGCCGAAGGAGATAATCGCGGCAGCCCATACAGCCACCGACGGCAAGGCCATCATCGTCACCGAAGTCGGCCAGCACCAGATGTGGGTAGCCCAGTTCTACAAGTTTTCCAAGCCCGATACCTTCATCACCTCCGGAGGCCTCGGAACGATGGGATACGGGACAGGGGCTGCTATCGGGGCCAAGCTGGCCAAGCCGGATACACCGGTCATAAACATAGCCGGTGACGGCAGCTTTCAGATGAACTGCAACGAGATAGCCACGGCTGTGAAGCACCATGTACCCATCGTGGTACTGATCATGAACAACCACACCCTTGGGATGGTACGCCAGTGGCAGACGCTCTTCTATGAAGGTCGCTATGCGGAGACTACCCTGGATCATGAGATCGACTGGGTCAAGCTGGCGGAGGCCTTCGGGGCCAAGGGGATGCTGCTGCGTACCGAGGATGATGCCGAGGCTGTCATCCGTGAGGCGCTGGCCAGCGGCGGACCGGTAGTGGTTGACTGCGAGATTCCCATAGATGATATCGCCCTGCCGATGGTTGCCCCGGGGGCATCGATTGAGGATGTCATCCTCAGCGTGGACCCCATCAGCGACTGAAAGGGGTGTCTGCAGAGAAAACGTGCATTGAGTATTGTTAGCATTGAAGAGGGGCTGCCGTTCGGCAGCCCCTCGTTTGCATGAAGCATATGCTGGGTCAGTTGCCCGCTATACGTTATGACAGGATACAAAGTGTCCCGGAGCAAGTTCCCGCAGTTCCGGATCTGCTTCCTTGCAGTGAGCGGTCATGATCGGGCACCTGGAAGCAAATCGGCAGCCTACCGGGGGGTCGATGGGACTTGGCACATCGCCCTCAAGGATGATGCGCT
>CAZSBC010000054.1:0-18676 GCA_964605195.1 uncultured Spirochaetales bacterium
ACTGCGGTGTTTCCCAGCTGGAGAAGAGGGTCCTGCTGTCGGTGCTTGTCACCTCTCCGCCAACCAGGTATACCCTGCTGGCATTGGAGATCAGGTCGGGCAGGGCCGTGATGTTGTTGGTGACCACGGAGAGGTTCCGGTACCCGGTCAGCTCCCTGGCCAGCACGCAGCAGAAGCGGCCGGACCCTATGAATATTGAGTCGCCGTCTGCAATCTGTGCCCGTGCGGTTGCCGCAAGGCCAAGCAGCAGCGGATCGGAGTAGATTCCCTCTGTATCTGAAGCTGATGAGGCAGCTTCGGTCAGGGATGCCCCGCCGTAGAAGCGTACTGCCATCCCTTGGTTCTCCAGGGCAGCCAGGTACTTACGGACCGATACCTTGCTCACCGTAAAACGCTCACTGAGATCGTTCACGTAGACTTTCTTATCTTTCCTGAGCAGTTCTCTGATTGCTTCAATATGTTTTTGCGCCATGCTAAGGGTCTCCCGCTAACAACGATACTAAAATACCTATAAAAAAAAGTCAAACAAAACATAAACGAAACTTTACACTTTCGAAAAGAAAAGTTATTATGGATATATGCTCAAGCAAACGTTTGAGTATTTTGCGGTGTTTCACAATTACATACTATGATGCACTGCCGGGAGGTGATTATGAACCAGGTTGATCCGGCAGCCCGGATAGCGGAGCTGATACGGCGGGCCCGGGCAGCACAGCAGGTGGCGGAGGGCTTTTCACAGGAGCGGGTCGATGAGCTCGCAGCGGCAATTACCTGGGAGATTGTTGCCGACGATGAGTTGGTACGGGAGCTGGCCGAATACTCGTTTGACGAGTGCAGGCTCGGGGATGTGGAGTCAAAATTCATCAAGGTCAGCGTGAAGTGCCGTGGGGTCTTTCACGATGTGAAGCATGCCAGGAGTGTCGGGATCGTCGAGGAGATACCCGAACGGGGGCTGGTACGCATCGCCAAGCCGGTGGGAGTTGTGGGCTCGCTCGTCCCGAGCACCCAGGCGGAGATGCATCCGCTGATCCAGGCGATCTTCGCCGTCAAGGCCCGGGACGCGGTGATCTTCTCACCGCATCCGCGCGGCAAGCGGACCACGGCCAGGACTGTGAACCTCATCAGGGATGTCATGCGCAAGTATGATGCCCCCAAGGACCTCTTCATAGCCATCGAGGAGCCCTCGATACCCCTGACCAATGAACTGATGAAGCAGTGTGACCTGGTGATGGCAACCGGCGGGCAGCCGATGGTGAAGGCGGCCTACAGCTCCGGGACCCCGGCCTACGGAGTCGGGGCGGGCAATGCCATTATTGTTGTCGATGCGACTGCGGACCTTGCCGACGCGGCACATAAGATCAAGGCCAGCAAGACCTTCGATCTGGCAGCAGGCTGTTCCTGCGACAACAGCGTGGTGATCGATGAATCGGTATATGATGATATGCTTGAAGAGTTCAGAAAGGTCGGAGCCCACCTGCTGAATGGTGAGGAGAAAGAGCTGCTGAAGCGTGCTGTCTGGCCTGAGTGGCCCGATAACCATGTCATCAACCGTGACATTGTCGCTTCGCCGGTGGAGAATATTGCCGGGCTGGCCGGTATCTCCATTCCCGAGGGAACCGCGTTCCTGCTGGTCGAGGAGACTGAGACCGGAGAGGTGACGCCGTTTGCCGGGGAAAAGATGAGCCTGGTCACTACCGTCTACCGAAGCAGGAATATCGATGATGCCATCCGCATCATCAACGATAACCATGCCTACTCGGGGGCCGGCCACTCCTGCGGCATCTTCTCGAAGAACGCGGAGCATGTCGATAAAGTTGCCCTGGAAACCCACACGACCCGGGTGGTGGTCAACCAGCCGCAGGCCGCGACCAATACCGGAAGCTGGGTCAGCGGCATGCCGTTCACCAGCTCACTCGGCTGCGGGACCTGGGGCGGGAACATTGCATCGGAGAATATCGTGCTCAAGCACTATATGAACAATACCTGGGTCATCCGTGAGATTCCCGACAGGAAGCCTTCCGATGAAGAGCTCTTTGCCGGCTTTACACCTCGGAGCTGATCGGGAAGGTGCCATTGGCCGGGAACTGGAGAGAGTGGGTGAGTTATGAGTGAAAGAGCCATTACTGCACAGCTAAAGCATCTTTCAGCCCCTGCCGAAGGGGCAGCAGCCTGTATACGTGACGGCATGACCATTGCCATGAGCGGGTATGCCATGGCTGGCTACCCGAAGGCTGTGCCGGCAGAGCTTGTGCGCCGGAAAGAGGGTGGGGAAGCGCTTTCGCTCCAGCTCATCACCGGGGCCAACGTTCCCTGGCTGGATGAGCTACTCGGATCGGCCGGGATTGTCAGCCGAAGGGTGCCGATGTGTGCCAGCAGGACGCTGGCAAAGCAGATAAACAGCGGTGATGTCCACTATGTCGAGCAGCAGATGCATAAAATGCCGCGCCTGCTGCGGGATGGACATTTCGGCAGGATCGATGTTGCCGTGGTGGAGGCCCTCGGATTCACCGATGACGGTGAACTGGTCCCCACCTCTTCCATCGGGATGGTCCACCATCTGATGCAGGCGGCGGAGAGGATTGTCATAGAGGTCAATGCGGCCCAGCCCGAAATTCTCGGCAACCTACATGATGTCTGGATTCCTCCCGTCTTTCCCCATACCGAGCCGGTCCCGCTGGTGCACCCAGGGCAGCGAATCGGCACAGGCAGTGTCCCGGTGGATATGCGGAAGGTCTGCTGCATCGTTGAGACCGATATCCCCGAGAAGCTGGACATGCAGAGTAGAGGAACTTCCGAAACGGCAGGCATAGTCGGTAACCTCTTCAATTTCCTTGAAACTGAGGCGCGTGGGAGGGAAAACCGGCTTCCTCCCGTGCAGATCGGCTTCGGGGGTATTGCTTACGCGGTTGCCGATGCCTTCCGGGACTCCGGATTCCGGGACCTGAGCTTTTTCTGTGGGGGAACCACTGAGCCGGTCCTCGAGCTGCTTGCCTCCGGGAAGGCTGCAGCAGTGTCAACCGGGGGAGTGGGGATGAGTGCACGCGTTACTGAGATTCTCACAACAACTCCAGGTCTCAGGGAACGTCTGGTTATCCGCAACGGTGACATTACCAACAACCCGGAGGTCATTTCAAGGCTTGGGCTGCTGGCGCTGAACAGCGGTATCGAAGTCGATATCTACGGCAATGTGAACTCAAGCCACATTACCGGAAGCCGGGTGGTGAACGGCATCGGCGGCGGGGCCGACTTTGCCCACAATGCCGGACTCTCTGTCATTCTCATCCCATCAACGGCAAAAAGGGGGGGCATATCGAATATCGTGCCGATGGTATCGCACCAGGATATAAGCGAGCATGATGTGGATGCGGTTATCACTGAGCACGGGGTTGCCGACCTGCGAGGGTTGGATGACGGTGAGCGGGCCGATGCGATAATCTCCCGCTGCACGGCAGGCGGCTACCGTGAGCAGCTCTCTGCCTACCTATCCGCCGCCCGCAGGGAGTGCGGCGGACACCATCCGCAGCTTCCCGAGCAGGCCTTTGCATGGTACAGGCGACTGAAGGAGCACGGCTCAATGTTGGAGGAGCAGTATGGATAAGGTTACTCTCTATGAAGTGGGACCCCGTGACGGGTTCCAGAACGTCGCAGCCTATATTCCCCTGGAGGACAAGTTCAGGGTGGTGGCAGGCCTTGTCGCAGCCGGTATGAAACATATCCAGGTTACATCGTTCGTCAGCCCGAAGGCAATCCCGCAGATGAAGGATGCCCGGGAGCTGGCTGCCATGTCGCTGGAGAGCTTCCCCGATGCCGACCTCTTTGCCCTGGTACCGAACCTGCGCGGGGCAGAGAGTGCCTGGGAGTGCGGGATGAAGTGGGTCTCCTATGTTGTGTCGCTCAGTGCAAGCCACAACCAGGCCAATATCAGGAGAACGCATGAGGAGTCGTTTGCCGAGCTGCTGCGGATCCGGGAGCGCTATCCCGACCTTGGGATCTGCCTTGACCTCTCCACTGCTTTCGGCTGTCCCTTCGAGGGCCGCAAGGAGGCGGATGAGGTTGTGGAGTTCCTCAGGCCGTATGCCGGGAGCGGCATCATCAGCGCCAACCTCTGCGATACCATCGGGATCGCGAATCCGGCCCAGGTGCGTTCCACGATTGCCGCAGTCCGGCAGGCTTACCCGGAACTTGACCTGCAGATCCATATCCATGACACCCGCAATATGGGGATGGTCAATACCCTGGCGGCAATCGAGATGGGGGTAACGAAGGTGCAGTCCACCCTCGGGGGTCTGGGAGGGTGCCCCTACGCCCCGGGGGCATCAGGAAACCTGGCCACCGAGGACCTGGTCTTCATGCTTTCGGAGATGGGCTATGCCATGGAGGCATCGGTCCCGGCCCTGCTTGATGTCGCCCGCCTGCAGGCAGAACTGGTCCCGGGGGGCAGCTTCAGCGGTCACCTGTCCGCCATAGCGGACAGACGGACAGCCTGCCTGTATGGCTGATGCCGGCGAGTGAAATTGTGCTGATGGCATAGATTGGGCAGCGAAGCGTTCGCTGCCTTCAAGAGGTTTTTTTATGAAGGAGAAGATAGAGTATGGTCAGTAGAGATACGGTTGAACTGGTGGAGAAGATGGCGGCCCGGATGCGTCGCGATGCGATAGAGATGGGCTATGTGGCCGGGGAGCGGGGAGCCCACTTCGGGCCGGCCCTCTCGAGCATGGAGATTGTTGCCAGCCTCTTTTTCGGTATCATGCATCATGACCCGAAGAATCCCGGCATGGCTGATAGGGATCGCTTTGTCCAGAGCAAGGGGCATGCCTGCCTGGCCTACTATGCCGCCCTGGCCGAAGCCGGGTATATCACGAGGGAGCACATGGCCACCTTCAAGGGAGATGAGAGCTTTCTCTCGGGCCATCCGAGCCGGAATGCCAGGTATGGCATCGAGGTCTCATCCGGTAGCCTGGGAAACGGCTTCTCCGTAGCCTGCGGCATGGCGAAGGCGGCGAAGATCAAGGGCGAAAACCATACCGTCTACTGCCTGGTCGGGGACGGCGAGTGCAACGAGGGGCTTGTCTGGGAGGCTGCCATGAACGCCGCGAAGAATCGGCTGGATAACCTGGTGGCCATCGTGGACCGTAACGGTGTGCAGCTTGCCGGAAAGACCCGGGAAATCATGGACTTCGACATTGAGGCTGTCTGGAGGGCGTTCGGCTGGGAAGTGCTGGTGGTTGAATCGGGCAATGACGCTGAGTCCATCCTTGAAGCCCTGGAGAAGGTGAGGGACTCAAAGAGCGGGCAGCCGCATGTGATCATCGCGAACACCGTGAAGGGGAAGGGGATCTCCTTCATGGAGGACAGCCTCAGCTGGCATGCCCGTCCCATGAACCGGGAGCAGTATGAGCAGGCTGTCTCTGAACTGGAACAGGCATAGGCGGGAGGATAGAGATGAACAGCATAACAAGAGAGAAACTGCAGGAATGGTCAGATAAGGGGCACCGGACAGTCCTTGGGGATACCCTGGTGATGCTTGCCGCGGACAAGCCCGATATGTGCACGGTGACAGCCGACCTGACTCCGACAGCGCGCCTGACGGATTTCAAGGAGCAGTACCCGGACCGGTTTTTCGATGTCGGCATTGCCGAGCAGAACCTGATAGACTTTTCAGCCGGGCTGGCTGTTGAGGGGCTGCAGCCCTTTGCCGTTGTCCTCTCGGCAATTGTCCCGATGCGTGCATCCGAGCAGATGCGGGTAGCCCTGGGGTACATGAATCTCAATGCCAAGGTGGTCGGTATCGAGGCCGGGGTCCGGTTCGGGCCGTTGGGCAATACCCACTATGCCATGGATGATATCGCCGTGGCGCGGGTGATTCCCAACTTCACCGTCATAGCCCCCTCCGACCCGCTGCAGGTCCACAAAGCCCTCTATGCGGTCTCAGAGCATCCGGGTCCGGTCTACATGCGCCTTACCGGGGCTCCGGGATTCCCGATACTCTACCCAAAAGACTTCGACTACCAGATAGGAAAGGCGATTGAGTACCGCCCCGGAAACGATGTGGCCATGATTACCACCGGCTCCATGCTCGGTGTTGCCGTCGAGGCGGCTGACCTCCTGGAGAAAAAGGGGGTATCGGTTCGGATTATCGATATGCATACCATCAAGCCGATAGATACCGACATGCTTGATTCGGTTTTCTCGCAGAACAGCCTGATAGTGACGGTTGAGGAGCACAGCTCCATAGGCGGTCTCGGAGGTGCTGTGGCTGAGTACAAAGCCGGCACTGCCGGTGCCCCCAAACAGATTATGGCCAGCCTGGGGGACAAGTTCCAGAAACTAGGTGATTATGACTTCATCCTTAAGCAGAACGGCCTGACGGGGAGTGCGGTAGCAGCCCTGACCGAAGCGAATCTGTAGCAGAATCCTCCTATTCTGCTTACTGACGGCAGCCTGAACAGGCTGCCGTCAGGTATATTTCCCGTTCCATGCTCATCCCTGTCTGTTCGCTCCGACGAGTATTGCGGTATTCCCGTTTTCCGATATACTTGATTACAACTTACGATTCTCATGTGATTATGGATTTCGTGGGAGATCGTGCTGCTGCCGAATGAACGAACCTGATGGGGGAATTTTCTGTGGACGGATCAGAACCGCTCTATTTTATCCATATCACTGATACCCACTTCGGGCCGGACCGCACCTATGCCCGGCACGGGTACCGGGCCTGGCCCAATGCACGGGAGTTGGTTGTCCGCATCAACGACCTGCCGTTCAAGCCGGATTTCATCATCCACACCGGCGATGTGGTAACCGACCCTGATCCTGCCTCCTACCGGTTGGCTGCCGAAACCCTGGGTTTGCTGGATTTCCCGGTCTACTATGTAACCGGTAACCATGACCGCAGTGAAGATATCCTGCGGTACCTGCCGATGGGGGCATATGAGGATCTTGGGAGCAGATACGGTCTTCTCTCCTACCGCTTTGACCTGAAGGGTTTCAGATTCCTTGTCGTTGATGCCCGCGCTCCTGATGAGCTTGATCCCCACGGGCTGCTCGGCGATGAGCAGCTGGATATTGTCCGGGAGGAGGTGGAGCGGGGGAGGCTGCCGCTGGTGATCTTCATGCATTTCCCCCTCTTTCCCGTCAACTCCCCCTGGTTTGACGAGAACATGCTGGTTATCAACGGTATTCGTCTGCATGAAGCCCTCCTGCCTGCAGGGGATCGGCTGCTGGGGGTGTTCCACGGGCATCTCCATATGGCAAGGGAGACGGTGCGCAACGGGATTCTCTACAGCAGCACATGCAGCACCTTTGCCAACTTCAGTGCCCTTCCCGGGGTACCCGGAATGCAGGTTGCCCATACCGATCCGGGCTTCAGCCTGGTGCAGCTGCTGCCGACCGGGGAGCTGGTCATTGAGGCGCATACCATTCCCAGGGCAGAGGAGTAGCCTGACAGTGGGCTTGCTATCCGGTACTTCATGCGCAGGGCCGCACTTTCTGCTGCCATCGGCTTTCATGAGCCTCTTCGTTATGCTATATTGGAGCGACTGGTAGAGTCTGTCCCTGTGGGGGCTTCAGGCTATACCGCCCCACAATACCGTAAAGGATACTTCTATGAAACGACTGACATTTCTGCCTATCACCATCATGATTCTGCTCCTTCTTACCGGCTGTGCGAAGGAGGAGCCGGTCGCATCACTGAAGGTCGGCATGATGCCGGCTGTTGATGCGGCCCCCTTCTACTATGCCGCCTCAGCCGGTCTCTTCGAGAAGTTCGATGTGGAGGTTGAACTGGTGCTCTTCACCAGCGGGCAGACCCGCCAGACAGCCCTCCAGACGGGGCAGGTGGATGGTTCCATGACCGATCTCGTGGCCCTGGTAACGAACAGCGCCTGGGAGATCGGCCTGAAGGGGACGCTCTCCACCGACGGGCTGTTCCCGCTGCTTGCAGTCAGCGGGTATGAGGACAGGGAGAGCCTGCGGGCTGGTCTCATGGAGATCAGTGTCACCAATTACCTGCTCGATGCCTACCTCGCAGACGATTATGACCTTGAGAAGGTATTCATCAACGAGATCCCGACCAGGCTGGAAGCCCTGGTGGCCGGGAACCTCGATATCGGGATATTCCCCGAGCCCTTCGCGTCAATCGGTGCCCGCCGGGGACTGGAGAAGGTGCTTTTTCCCGGGATACCGGAGGAGAGCCTGAATATCATCGCCTTCAGCGATGCTGCCCTGCAGGAGAAAAAGCGGGCAATCCAGCGTTTCCACCGGGCCTATGCAGAGGCTGTCGCTGAAATCACGGAGGAGCCGCAGCGGGCTGTCGATGCCCTGCTTGAATCCATTCCCAACCTCCCCCCCGACATCGGGGGGGAAATCGCCATGCCCTCCTATCAGGCACCGGGTCTCCCGGATGACGGCTTCATCGCGGAGATCATTGCCTGGACGGGAAATCTTACTGGCCGGCAGTATGACCTGGACCCCGATGATATCGTTGACCGCTCCTTCACAGCAGAGCTCTGAAAGGGAATGCAGTAAAACTGATGGCCAGCGCTGCGGGAGAGAGGGATGAACCTATGCTGACTATGGAGCAGTGTACGGTACGCTACGGTACGGTGACGGCTCTCCGTGATGTCTCCCTGACGATACCGAGGGGCAGGATGGTGAGTGTCATCGGTGCAAGCGGGTGCGGGAAGACATCGCTTCTGCTTGCCGTCAGCGGACTCGTTCCGCTCTCCTCAGGGACTGCCCGCGTTGATGGCGGTAGGGAAAGCTGCAGCATTATGTTCCAGGATGATCGGCTGCTTCCCTGGAAGCGGGTCATCGACAATGTGCTTCTTGGGGTGGATAGAGCTAGCTGTAGGGGCATTGCCAAGGACCTGCTTGAGAACTTCGGTCTGCGGGGGTATGAGAGGAAATTCCCCGAGCAGCTCAGCGGGGGAGAGCGGCAGCGGGTTGCCCTTGCCCGCAGCCTTGTCAGGAAGCCAAACCTGCTGCTGCTGGATGAACCGATGGCTGCCCTGGATGAGCAGACTCGGGAACAGCTCCAGGACGATATCAAGCAATACATCAGAAGCAACGGTATAACCATGGTACTGGTGACACACAGCATCAGGGAGGCGGTATTCATGGGTGAGGAGATTATCCTGCTGGGCAGGAACGGGATCGAACTTACTCTCGCGAATCCCTTCCATGGCGAGGAGCGCCTTCGAAGTATGGAGGAGGCTTTCTTGCTTGAGCAGAAGCTGCGAAGCAGCCTGAGGGAGAGCGGCTGGCTGCTTCCCGGGGAAGGCAAGTGATGGCTGCTGAGAATCCGCTGCCCGGTAAGAAGCCGGACAGTAAAAGAGATACGGGACGGAGAATGTCCTGTTCCGCTATAGTTCGGGGAGCCGCGCTGGTTGCTCTTGCCTGGTATATTCTGGCATTTGCCGTTTCCGGGCCGATTGTGCCCTACCCGCATGAAGCTGCTTATCGGCTGTTTCAGTCATTTCTTCACGATGACATGTACCTCCATCTCCTGTTCAGTCTCTACCGTGTTGCCGGAGGTCTCTTCCTTGCCCTCTTTTTCGGTATTCCCGTGGGGCTTGCTGCCGGGCGTAACCGTGCTCTCGACGGCTTCATCTCCCCGTTTCTCTATCTGCTCTATCCCCTACCAAAGATTGCCTTCCTGCCGGTATTCATGGTGCTGCTTGGGATCGGTGATGCCTCGAAGATTGTCCTGATCGCGGTGATCATCTTCTTCCCGATGGCCGTGAATGTCCGGGACCATACCCGGCGGATCACCCGGGAGTACGGGATTCTCATAGAGGCCTTCCATATAGCGGGGCGGGAGGTCATAAGGGACATACTGCTGCCCGGAGTGCTTCCGGGAATCTTCGCATCACTGCGGATAACGCTTGGGATCTCTCTCTCGGTACTCTTTGTCAGCGAGAACTTCGCCACGACCTACGGCCTCGGCTACTCCATCATGAACAGCTGGATCATGACCGACTATACCGGTATGTATGCAGCCATACTGCTGCTCAGCCTGCTGGGACTCCTGCTCTATCTGCTGCTTGATCTCATGGAAGCATTCTGCCTGCCGTGGTTGCGGGCAGACTGGCAAGCAGAGTGAGCAGGCAGCTAGTGTCGCCGGGTAACCAGTATGCAATGGTCTGGATGCTGGTCCCCGGTATCACGCTACTCAGCAATACAGGTTGAAAGTTAACTGATAGGCATACTTGCGCAAAGCGCAATCTCAATTGCCTAATATAAACTTGACACCGTGTAAAACGCGATTTACTATGAAAATTACCATATGCAGTTGTGTAAGTATATTGCAAGCACCAGCTGTTTTCAGGATACCCGCAACTTCGTTCTGCACACAGTAATACCTGATAACAGGGAAGTTTCCCGACATTGCTGCGAATGGAACTAGCCATATCATGAGCGTATTACCGTTGCCGGTAATAGGCGCGTCTATTCCAGAAGGAGGAATCCATGAAAGGTAAAGTGTTTCTATTGGCTGCAGTCCTTGTACTGATGGTATCATTCAGTATCTATGCTGCTGCAGAATCTGAAGGGGCCGAAAAACAAAAGGTTGTGCTCTATTCAGCGCACACCCAGGAGATTATTGATGCCCTTATCCCCCAGTTTGAGGCGGATACCGGAATTGATGCCGAGGTGGTCAAGCTCGGTTCCAGCGATGTCGTCGCGAGGGTAAAGGCTGAGCAGGGCAACCCGCAGTGCGATGTCATCTGGAGCATCGGCGGGGAGCAGCTGGAGGCCAATGCCGACCTGCTCGCCTACTATGAACCGGAAGGGTGGGATATGATTGAGGATGTCTTCAAGGTAGGTACAAACTGGCTTCCCTATACCGGTATCGTGATGGTATTCGTGGCCAATACCAGTATGCTGACAGAGGCTGAGATGCCGAAAAGCTGGATGGACCTGGGAGATCCGAAGTACAAGGGGATGATCTCATCGGCCCGTGCAGACAAATCAGGTTCTTCCTATATGCAGCTGGCGACGGTACTCAACATCTACAAGGATAACGGCTGGGATGTCTACAAGAATATCCTGAAGAATTTCGTGCTGTCCGGGAGCTCTTCAGCAGTACCGCGGTTCGTAAACGACGGTGAGGCTGCTGTGGGTATCACCCTGGAAGACAATGCCTACCGGTATGTTGCCGGAGGAGGACCGGTCAAGATCATCTACCCGTCGGATAAGACCACCGCTGCCCCGGATGGATTAGCGCTTGTCAAGGATGGCCCGAATCCCGAAGCGGCCAAGACCTTCATAGACTGGGCCCTTTCAAAGGATACGCAGGCATTCCTGGTTAAAGAGATGGGACGCCGACCGGTACGTTCCGATGTAGCTGTCTCCTCTGATCTTCCCCTGATGAGCGAGATTCCTACTGCTCCCTATGATTTTGCCTGGTCAGCAAACAACAAGGAGCTGTTCGTGGAGAAATGGACGGAGATGGTAATGGAGCTAGGGCTGTAGACCTGATTATCTAATCGTACGATCCCAGTCTCTGGGATCGTATTTTTTTACACTGACTATGCTACATGGTTTGTTGGGCAGGTGCAGCAAGCAAACGCTTCGAACCTGCCGGGGACCAGCGAATAACAGCCTGTTTGCAGCTGTGTAACGGTACAGATTGTTTCAACTGATTGTGAATTGGAGATGGAGGAATCGTATGGCGTCTATAAAGTTGGAAGGGGTCAGCAAGAACTTTCCTGGTGTTAAAGCATTAATTGATATAACCCAGCATGTGGAAACCGGAGAGTTCTTCACCCTGCTTGGACCTTCCGGGTGCGGGAAGACTACGCTGCTGCGGACCATAGCCGGTTTCTATACCCAGGATGCTGGCCATGTGCAGATAGCGGGAAACATGGTGGATGATATCCCCGCCTTCAAGCGGGATACGGGCATGGTTTTCCAGAATTACGCTGTCTTTCCCCATATGACGGTCTTTGAAAATGTTGCCTTTGGTCTGAAGACGAGAAAGGTTGAGGGCAAGGAGATCAAGAGCCGGGTACAAAAAGCACTGGAATTGGTGCATCTTACCGGCTATGAGACCCGTACCCCTGACCAGCTCAGCGGAGGTCAGCAGCAGCGGGTGGGTCTTGCCCGGGCCATGGTAATTGAACCCCAGGTGCTGCTGATGGATGAACCGCTCTCCAATCTTGATGCCAAGCTGCGTGTGGATATGCGTGATGAGATCCGTAATGTCCAGAAAAAGCTCGGGATTACCACAGTATATGTCACCCATGACCAGGAGGAGGCGCTGGCCATCTCAGATAAGATTGCGGTGATGAATGCTGGGGTGATTCAGCAGGTCGGGACCCCCTGGGAAGTGTACAAGAATCCGGTCAACACCTTTGTGGCCTCCTTTGTAGGCGACATGAACTTTCTCTTGGGCGAAGTAGTGAAGGAAGAGGGGGACTTCGCAACTGTCGCTGTTCAGGGGAACAGTGTACGGACGGCAAAACCGAAAAGGGCTGTGCAGCAGCTCAGTCTGGCCATCCGGCCGGAAGATGTGCTCATTGTTAAGGAAGAGGAACCGGACAGTGATTGCTCGATTCTGCCGGGAGTCATTGTCAAGAGCTCCTTTATCGGCTCCCTGATCCGCTATACAGTTGATATAGGCAGCGGTAAGGAGCTCAGTGTGGAGCGTCACAAACCGCAGAGCGAGGCGTTGATGCCGAGCGGCACCCGGGTTTTCCTGAAGGTTCCCATAGCATGTATTATCAATTACGACAGCAGGACTGGAGAGCGATTATGAAAATTCAGGCCCTATCTGTAAAACGTGTTGATTTCTGGACTATTGTGACGCTGTTCGGCTATGTAATTGTTATCGTCCTGCTGATCTACCCGCTGTTCAATATTTTCAAGGCCAGCTTCATTGATAATGATACCGGCCGGCTCTCCCTGTCAAACTACCAGGAATTCTTCTCAAAGTCCTACTACACCAAAACCATTACCAATACCCTGATAGTCTCCTTCGGCGGGACGCTTGGGGCGCTGTTGCTCGGCGTTCCCTTGGCGTTCTTCACCTCACGCTTCAGGATCAGGGGCAAGACGCTGCTGGCAACCCTGGCTGTGCTCTCCCTGCTCTCCCCGCCGTTCATCGGGGCCTACTCATGGATCATCATGCTGGGTAACAACGGATTTCTCAGGCAGTTCTTCCTCTCGATCGGGATACCACTGCCGACGATTTTCGGTCCCACCGGCATCATCCTTGTATACTCGCTGCAGTACTATCCCTTTGTCTTTCTCCTGACTTCAGGTGCCCTGACTGCCGTGGACCGTTCGATAGAGGAGGCGGCCGAGAATCTTGGTGCTTCAGCGCTTACCCGCTTTTTCCGGGTGACCCTGCCGCTGGTGCTTCCCTCGGTCAGCGCGGGCGGGCTGATGGCATTCATGATGTCGCTGGCAAATTTCGGTACTCCCATGATTATCGGGCGCAATTTCCATGTGCTCCCCACGATGGCCTACAACCTCTTTACCAGCGAGGTCGGAGATAATCCGGGGCTGGCATCCACGGTAAGCATCCTGCTGATCCTCGTCTCGACCCTGGCAATCTTCTTTCAGCGCTTCGCTTCGTCCCGCAGGAAGTACTCAAGCACCATGCTGAACAAGCAGTCAATCAAGACCCTGCACGGGCTTGCCAACTTTGGTGCGCATCTTGTCAGCTACCTGATTGTATTCATCAGTACCCTCCCGCTGGCAGTTGTGGTTATCTACTCTTTCCGGAAGACCAGAGGGCCGGTATTCCATCCCGGGTTCGGTATCCAAAGCTACCAGAAGATATTCCACGATGTCCCAAAGGCGATCACTAACAGCCTGGTATTTTCGGTCACCGCGGTTATCTTCATTGTCATCGTGGGTACCCTGCTGGGCTTCGTCATGTCCAGGAAGAAGAACCTGCCGGCCAAGGTGCTGGACCCGCTGCTGATGATTCCCTATATTATTCCGGGAACAGTACTGGGTATTGGGTTTATCGTGGCTTTCAACGGGAAGCCCCTCTATCTGGCAGGTACGGCGATTATCATTATCCTGGCCTACTTCATCCGACGGCTGCCCTATTCCATCAGGTCAAGTGCCTCGATTCTCAAGCAGATGGACCCGGCCCTGGAGGAGGCCGGTATAAACCTGGGCTCACCGCCCGGGCGAACGTTTCGAAAGGTGACCCTGCCGCTGATGATTCCCGGTATCCTGTCCGGAGCCATCATGAGCTGGGTTACAGCCGTCAATGAACTCTCGTCATCAATTGTGCTCTATGTCGGCAGGACGATGACCATGCCGGTCAGGATCTACCTTAGTGTCCTTGACGGACTCTTCGGGACAGCCTCCGCCCTGGCAACGATACTGCTGGTGTCAACGGGAATTGCCCTCTTTATTGTCAACAAGTTCCTGGGTGTGGGAAAAGATACGATTACCGGCTGACAGGCGTGCAATTGTGTGGAATAATTCTCTGCGGGAAGTATGCACAACTAAGGACGGGTATGGAGCGGCATGATTAAGAACATAATATTTGATATCGGGAATGTACTGGTGAATTATCGTCCATGGGAGTATCTGGAAGAGCGCTACTCCCGGGAGGAGGCGGAGTTCCTGTTGCCGGCAGTGTTCGGTTCGCGGGAGTGGGTGGAGCTTGACGCGGGCACGATCAGCGAGGAGGAGGCCGTTGCCCGGATGGTGGCGAGAAATCCCGAGCGGGAAGGAATGCTTCGCGCCGTGATGGGTGATATCACCACGCTGTTCACGCCTATTGAGAGCAGCATTGCCGTCCTGAAGCAGCTGAAGCAGGCCGGTTACCGGATACTCTACCTCTCCAACATATCCCACGGCATTCTGGAATTCATCCGTACTGCCTACGACTTCCTCGATTTCTGTGACGGGGGAGTTGCCTCGGCCCAGATCAGGCAGCTGAAGCCCGATGCGCAGATCTACCAACACCTCATCGGGCAGTATGCCATCAAGCCTGGCGAGAGCCTATTCATCGATGATACCGATAGGAATATCATGGCAGCAGGGGAGCTGGGGTTCCGGACCATCCATCTCACCGATCCATCCGATCTCAGGCGTCAGCTGCAGCTTGCTGGGATATCCTATGCGAAACTGTATTGAAACAGAGCTGGAATACCTGAACTGCTTTTCCCACTGCCATGCGGATCCGCCGGTTTTACGGTTCGAGGACTTGCTGATCGAGGATATGTACTCACACAATCTCTCCTACATCACTGCTCGTCATCTGGGCAGTTCACTTCAGCAGGTAATTGCGTATGAGTTGGATCTACGAAGGCAGCAGCAGAAACGGTACCTGAATATCACCTGTGATGAGCCTGTTAGTTCCCTGATAACTGATGAAATCCTTGATGAAGCCAATCAGGTAACTGTGTATGATTACTATCGGAGCTTAACTGACCATATGGTGCGTATGCACTCCCGTGCAGACTGCTCAATCAGGCTGCTGGAACCGGTATTGCTTCCTCTGGCACTAGAGTTGGATCTGGCCTGTAATGCTGGGGAACTGGGAGAAGACTTTGTCAGGCGCAGGTTCGAACGTCGCAGCGGTGTGTACCTGCAGCCTGGCCTTGTCAGTAACTATCTGCTGTTCCACCATGATACGGCTGTAGGCCATGCTGACCTGTTCATCCACAATGGTACGGCTAAAATTGAGGATTTCGATATCATTCCCGAACAAAGGGCTCAGGGGTTTGGGACTGCGATGCTGCGGCAGTTGGGAACTGCAGCACAGTCTCTCAAGGCAGAACAGGTCTATCTGATTGCCGACCAAGCGGATACGGTTGGGCAGATGTATGTGAAATGCGGTTTTCAGTATGTAGCTTCAAAGATGGAGCTGCTCTTTACCAATCTCTCCGGTACCGGATGAACGTCAGAGCAGCTTAAATATCTCCAGGGCAAGAGTGCCGAATATATTCCCTGTGGAGTCCTCTTTCGCTGTACCGGTGAATACCACGGCATTACCCCTGGCGGGATTGATGACGATGTAGGCTTTCGGTTTCCCGTTGGATCCGGCATGGTACCCGATAACCTCACCTGTTCCGTTCACTGTACGGTACCATCCCAGCCCCATATCACTGTTTCCCAGGCGGGACTGCGCCGACAGTACCTCCTCCAGCAGCGTCTCAGGGTAGTAGGTGCCGTCCATAACGCCTATGGCAAAGCGGCCGAGATCCTCTATAGTGGAGAGGACCTGTCCAGCTGGGGCATCGAAGAATGCGTGTCCTACGCCCATTGATCCGGCCGATACCGGCTCTGCAATGATTGAGGCCACAAGTTCCCTATAGCTTTTCCCGGTCATATGCTCAAGTACATCCCCGATCACGCCATACCCGTGGGAGGAGTAGGCGGCTGAGTTACCCGGTTCGAAAAGCAGCCGGATCTTCGGGAATCTCCAGAACCAGTTCTGGTGGGGAATGCCGCTGGTATGGCTGAGCAGCTCCCTGAAGGTGATCTCGGTATCCTGGTATGGTGCTGCGTACCTTCCTGCGTAGCGTGGATCGTAGGTGCCGATTGGCTCATCCAGGGATGCTATCTCGCCGGTTGCGTGGAGATGCATGACAATTGTGGCGGTTACCGGCTTTGAGACCGATGCATGGACATCACGCTTCCCGCTACGGTCCTTACCAAAGCTGGCTGAGTAGGCGATCCGGTTGTCCAGTATGACGGCAATGCTGATGTACTCGTACAACGACAGTTCAGGCAGGATCACTGCCCTGAGGGCCTCTGCCGTTTTTTCAGGCAGCCTGTTGATGCGTTCCACTGCCAAATCAGGGGTCGCGCTGGTAGCACAGCCGGTGATGATGATCAGCAGGAGTGCCGGTATGACAATATGGCATATTGCACGTTGTTACCAGCGGTCATTACATTACTGCCTTCTTGTTATGAGATATGTAATAATTAGTTGTGAACTGGTGGTTGTCAATGTCTGTGATGCGAAACGAACAGAGCTGCAAAAACTATTTGACAGTTGAGACAGATGAGTCTGGTGCACACGAATGACCGGGGTTGCTCTGCTGGTTAAGCAGCAGCTGCTTCAGAACGGGTATGACATCCCGCTTATCTGCGGATTGCCGGTCGGCCTCAGGTATCTGGAAACACTTGTCCCTACCAGGCTTTCGCACAGCAGGCTGACCTATATGCGATCCCCGGATAAGGCTAACACACTGCTGTATCATATCTAAAAAGGACTGACTGCAATTGCACTGACATAACGAAGAGGGTTCGACTATGGTACAGCATCCCTTCTTCAATACCGAATAGCATCAGATATGGGAGGATATAGATAATAGATTTACCGTATGCACTAGAACTGAGTAAGGCAGGACATATCATTGCAGATTAGATGTGCAGAATACAGTCGGGAGAGTCGGTGCTGATTACAGCAGATTCGTCAACGGACTACAAGCCGGTCATGGATGTGGCGAAGGCAGCAGAAGCGCTGGGGGCCAAGGTGATGGTGCCGACCACTCCATACCAAAGGGGTATGGGAAAATCGCGGATCCTGACTTACCCAAGTCCATATTTCCGGTAATTCCGGCAGCGGATGTATGGATAGAGTTCAACAAACAGTGGCTGCTCTACTCAACTCCCTGGGTTGAGGCTGCAAATAACGGTAATACAAGACAGCTGTTTCTTGGAGGTATTGATACTGAACGCATCTGCCGCTGCATCGCGAATCTTGGCATGGCTCTGCAGGAGAGATTCCAGAACAAAGTGGTTGCGATAACCAAGCAGGCAAAAAACGTTCAGATCACCACCAGGGCGGGGATAGATATCAGGTTTGAGAATCATCCCGACAGGGCGGTTACCAATGAACTGCGGGCAGAGACTGCTGGCTCCCATTTTCTTGTAGGCCAGATAGGCTGGCTCCGATAGAGGAGAGCATAGAGGGAACTATCGTCTTTGACGGATCTTTTTCCGGAGGAGGGGAGGCTGAGATCGGGATTCTGCAGGAGCCGATCTTGCTGACTGTTGAAGCGGGACGTATCACAGCCATAGACGGAGGGGGGTGAAGCCCAGGTGGTCCGGAAGCGGCTTGAGAACCTTGGAGATCCTGAGATGTACCGGATTGCCCATGTCTGTTACGGCTTCAATCCCGGGGTTCTATGCCAAGGATGAACGTGTCTGGGGTTCCACAGAATGGGGTTTCAGATACCAGGTCCCCATGTTTGAAGCCGTGGGTATCGATGCAACCTCCCATGCCGACGGGATCTGTCTGAACTCCACGGTCATGCTGGATGGTGAGTGCCTTGTCGATGAAGGCACTGTAGTCCACAAAGGGCTGAAGGAGCTGGCAAGACAGATGGGCAAGTAGCCTTGCAGCAATCCATCACTGAAGTGCTCAAGGGTCTTCAGTGATGGACCCCTGGGATGGGATTATGCCATCAGTTCAAGTCAGGACTGCAAGGCACCACAGTATGTGCAATGTTCTGCTCTTTTCACTTCCAGATATTTTTTTTCGAAAGAGTTCATGTATCTCACTGCAAGTGAAATATGTGGATTGTGATGATGGCGGCAGCGTTTCCTGCCGCGAGAATGATGTCCAGCAAATACAATTAAATTGAAATTATTGCCTGAAAGACTATCTGTCTAATGTAAAATAGAGCCTATCCCATTAGGAGCGAAAATCAAGGACCAAGAAACCGATGTACAGAATTTGGATAGACCTATC
>CAZSBC010000055.1:0-18674 GCA_964605195.1 uncultured Spirochaetales bacterium
TGAATTCTGCGGGGTAATTGTACCACCGTTCCGGAATTGAGTGTACCACCCTCCGCAGAATTGTGTACCAGCAGCTGGAGAGAAATTTTCTCTCCAGCAAGAAAAAAGATTATGGTTTAACAGAAAACTGCTTTCTTAAATCATCTCCCTGAAGATGAATCATGAAACTGTTTGCTAAAGCTCTACCGAGAATAGATTCTCCGACAGCTTTAATATCCACTGCAGGTGACCATCCTTCCGGTGCCAGTTGAGTGCAGAAGATTGTAGTGGTTTCTCCATATCGAGATTCCATAAGATCGAGCAGAATATGGGAATACCCACGCTTCTTTGAGGCTACAAGCCATTCATCAATTATTAGCACCGGAATTCGACTGTAGTATCGCAGTCGCTTCTCGAATTTCATGACATCTTCGGTTGCTAAGAAGGCAAGTTCCCGCATCAAAGCGGGGAATCGAATATAGAGAGTCCGGAAGTTCTCTTCGCAAGCCGCTACCCCAAGCGCTTTCCCGAGGAACGACTTCCCGGTACCGCTCGCTCCGAAAATGCAAACGTTCCTATGCTCATGCAGGTAACGACCAGTCTTCAATCGTTCTACAAGAGTGCGGTCAAGCTTCCGGTCAGGAAGATATGCCAGTTCATCAAGGTGCGCAGGAGTATACAGAAGCTTTGCCCGCTTCAATAAAGAGTAGCAGCGTTTGTTCGTCCGTGCCGCTAATTCATCGGCTAATGCAGAACTTATGACCTGCAGGAAATTATGATGGCCCTGATCCTGGTTCTTGAAGTGCTGAGTAATTGTCTCAGCAGAAACAAAGAGCCCCAGGAGCTGCAATTGCTCTATTAATGTATTACTGGAGGTCATGAGGCACCTCCTTCTGTGTATGCGTGCAGTAGAAAAGGTTTAGATCATCCTCAACCTCTGCTACCGGAGCGGGTGGATGTTCCCGTGCTTCCTGCTCAAGCACCTTTATGTATGACCGTATACCTTTTGAGGAGCGAATACCAAGTTCAACTCCTTTTTGACAAGCCTGCTCAAGGAGAACGGGACCATACTTCTTCTTGAGGCTTAAGATCCCAACACAGCTGCGGTAGCTTTGAACTTCAAACTCCCGACTGTTCAAGGTCTCTTCAATAATAGACAGCGTATTGGGTCCAATTGCCCGAGCTTGCCTGCGGAATGTATCTCCGTTCCAAGATGAATATTCAAGAGCATGAGCTGGCAGGTGCTCAGGGAGCGTCACCTTCTTGCCTGGATGATAGCTTCTAGTATGTTCTGCGATCTTTCCATGGGCAGGATGCTCTATGGTAACCAGATCAGCAGTAGCTTTCACGATAACATTGTTACCGATGTAGTTGTACGGTACACTGTAATAGCTCTTGTCAAACTGCACATGGATGTCAGGGGCCACTGTTGCCGTGTTTCTCTCATACAATGTAAAGGGTGTGGGAGGTAGCGGCAGCAGTGCTTGCTTCTCCACCTCAAGAAACACCGATTCACGTGTTCCCGGCTTCTTGGTAAACGGTGCTGCATTTAATGCATCCATCCGTTCCCAGACAGACTGATTCAGATCATCAATGGAGAAGAATATTCCATCCTGAAGATCAGCGATGATTCTTCTGGTGATGTAATTAACAGCCCCTTCTACGTTGGGTTTGTCTTTCGGCTTTCGAACCCGTGCAGGAATGACTACGGTTCCGTAATGTTCAGCAAACTCCTGGTATGCTTCATGGATAGTTGGTTCATACCGGTCTGGTTTAATAACTGCCGTCTTTGCGTTGTCAGGGATCAGCATGAGCGGTACTCCGCCGAAAAACTGCAGTGCATGATCATGAGCCTGAATCCAACTATGAACCTTCTGATCTATACAAGCTTCGGTATAGAAATACTTGCTGTAGGAGAATGCAGCAACAAACAGATGTACTTTATTCCGTAACCCGGTTACAGAATCCTGGAGGAACAATGCATCTCCGGCCCAATCTATTTCGAGCGATTCTCCTGGCTGGCGATCTATGGGAATCGTAATATTATGCTGCTGTCTATGCCGTCGATACAGCTCATAGAACTGGGTCTGCTGGTAGAACTTCTTGCCAAGTTCCTGACTGTTTGTCACATACCGATGCCAGAGCAGAACCAGCGACATATTCGGCTTTTGCATTTGTTCGGTGATGTACTCAAAGTCCGGTAATGCATAGTCGGTATTACGGGAATTTGACTGAGGAAAGAGTAACTGCTTCACCTCTTCATTTGAGTAGTCATCGAGAGAAATGCCAAGCTCTTCAACTTTATTGATGCATTTCGTAATAGTGTTACGATGGCATCGCAAGCTTTGAGCAATGGCTCTGATGCTGAAATCATTCTCATGCATGTGAATGATTTTTTTGTAGTTGATCATAGAAGACCTCCTAAACTTGAGTTACAGTGTCTTCGACACTTCACTCAGAATAGTATGGTTTCTATGACCATCAAAGCCCGGTACACTCCGGTCCGGAAGCTGGTATACTCAGGTGCGGATCAGTGGTACACTGGCTCCGTAGTACTCAACTGTTTGGAAAAAGACTGTATCTATTATTGATAATGCAGTTACATTCAAGAAAAATTGTTACCTGTAAATTGACTCAATACCCTTGCAGGGAGTTTGTTCGTCAACAGATAATTGATTTTTCACAGGAGTTTCCGAACTCTTACTTACTCCACGATAATGATTCACAGTTTACTTCCATTGATTTTTCCGATTATGGAATTAATGGAGTAACAACCTGTGTTGCTTCTCCTAATATGAATGTATATATAGAGCGGTTTATTGGAACTATTAGAAGGGAAGCTCTTGATAATTTTTTAATGGTTTCAGAAAAGCAGGTTAAGATTATAGTTGGAAAATATGTTCGCTATTATAATAACCAAAGACCACATCAAGGACTCAATAGAATTCCAGATAATCCTACTCTTGAAAAAACTGGAAACATTTATAAAGAATCAATTCTATCAGGTTTGCACCATAATTATTTTCGCAGTAGTGCTTAAGTGTTAATAAAGCTATAGCACGACATTGGGATTCTTTATTCGCAATGGATTTTATGATCATCAATACGTTATTTGGTAAAAGATTACATCTCCTGATAATCATGCAATTGAAGACAAGAAAAATTACTTCGTGGGAGATTACAGAATTTCCAAGCAGAGAGTTTGTTCGCCAACGATTAATTCTGTTTTCTGAAGAGGTTACAGTGAATCCGGTATTAATTCATGATAATGCTTCTGTGTTTTCCTCAATAGATTTCAAGGATTATGGAATCAGGGAAGTAAATACCTGTGTTGGTTCTCCTAATATGAATGCTTTTGTTGAAAGATTGAATGGGACTATCAGAAGAGAAGCTCTTGATCATTTCTTGTTGATTTCACAGAAGCAGGTTCGAAATATTATTTCTGAATTTGTGGATTTTTATACCAACCATAGAATTCATCAGGGAATCAACAAGATTCCTGATGCTGAAATTCATGAAAGTTCTGGATTAATCAAGAAAATGAAGATTTTATCGGGCCTACACCATCACTATTATCGCTCAAGTGCTTAAGGATGTAAAAAAATAACCCACGGGTTCCGGAACTCGCATGTATCTCAGCGACGGAAATCCTCACGTCCTTTCAGCTGCCTGGAGAGGTGGAGAACCGGTATGTCCACTTAGTAGTGATATTCAGCGTACAGCTGAAGGTCGCTCCCGTATGATGCAGAGCAGAAGCAGCAACGCGACGGCAGTTGCAGCCAGGCTCACCGGGGAGAGCCCCCAGACCCCGTATCTCAGATACATTGCTGGCCCGGTCAGCCCTGCCAGGCTCGTTCCGATGAAGGCTAGGGTCGTTCCCAGACCCAGGATCTTGCCCCGGTTTTCAGGCACCTGCTCACTTAGCAGTGAAAAGTTGCTGACTATGGTGAACTCGAATCCGATCCGGGGGATGATGATACCGATTACTGCCGGTATAAGCCCCCTGTTGAGGAACGGGAAGAGAATGAAGCCGAAGATCATTATCAGGACCCCGATGATGACACTGCGTCGTTTCCCGATACGGTCAACAAACAGGCTGACGGACATGCTGGCTGAAAGATCCGAGAGGCCGAAGATCAGCGAGATTATGCCAAGAGTCGAAGGCCCCGTCCCGTACTCGCTCTCCAGCCATCCCCCGTGGATGATCACCACATTCATCATGGCAAACATGACCAGGCCGCTCACCCAGGCATCAGCCCAGGCCGATGATGCGTTGGCTCCCAGATCCATGAACAGCCGTACCCTGCGATACAGCGATCTCCTCTCCTGTCTGGGGAAAGCCTTTTCAGTATCCCTGGAGCTTTGTCGCTGCTCTTTTCCCTCACCGGGCAGTATCCCGAAGACAAGGGCCATGAGGATCAGGCCCCCGCCTATGATATAAAACGGGGTTTTCCAGGAGAATGCATCGATCAGGAAACCCGCGGCAAAGAGCCCGATGATGCCTGCCAGGGCCCAGGAATATTCAACGATACCCAGACCCATGGCCCGTTTTGCATAGGGAAGCCGGGAGGAGAGATAGGCATGGAGGTTGGGGGTAAACCCGATCGCACCAACCCCGCCGATTATCATCGATAGCCCGAAGACATAATAATTCCCCGAGAGGGCCCCGAGGATCAGTCCCGATCCGGTGAGAATCAGCCCAATACGCATGACCAGTCGGTAGCCGACCCTGTCGGCAATACTTCCGAGGAAAGGGGCGGCAACTCCCATCAGGCTGCGCAGGGCTACGAGACGTCCCATGGCCAGTACGCTGATCCCAAGACCGGAACCAATGATCACGAGAAACGGGTTGAATATCTGGGTAGCTGTATCCACAAGAAATTTAGCCATCACACTCATGATGAGGATATAGCGAAGACGTTTAATCATGGCAGTATTGTATGGAATCGGGAGGAGTGTGTATAGATAGCCCTGATGCCGATTGGGGAACCGCCGTGCTGTGCAGCCGTTCAGCTGGGCTGCCTGGGAGCAGGCTTCAGTATTGAAAGGGGTGCCCAGGTGATGAACGGCGTGATTCGCCGCTTGTAGCGGCCGAGATCACGGTAATGGAGCACGTCGTACACATCCTGATCTCTCGGAAAGAACTGATTTGCCCGGTGAAGCGAGTCATACTCCGCCACAATTCCTATATTGTCCTGCGCAAGGATGCGCTTGCGGATGCCTTCCGGGTTAGCCACCGTTATCGGCAGCCCTTCGGCATGCAGGGCAAGGAACATCCGTACCGTCACAGCCAGACGGTGCAGGGCAGCTATCCATGGGCACTACATCATGGGAGACAGGGTGGTTCCCGGATTACCGGCCCTGCCGAGTTCCCGGACAGCCTCGGCTAGCAACGCGATGCCGGGGTCAATATGCTCTTCGGCAACGGCCGCGATGCTCAGGCGGATATATTCGTCATACTGCATCCCGTTGGTGCTGAACAGGATACCGGGAGTTACGGCAACGCTCTTTGCCAGAGCCCTTCGATACAGTTCCGTACCCCCGGCATGGCCGGGAAGCCGGAGCCAGAGGTTGAATCCCCCTGCCGGCGGATGCTCAATTGCCCGGCTGCCGAAGTGGTTCCCGACAGAGCGGAGCAGCAGGCGGTGCCGGTACTGAAAGAGGGACCTGATCTGCTCAAGGTGAGTCTCCCATTCGCCGGAACGGAGATAGAGATCAAAGGCCCGCTGAATCAATCCGGAAGAGGCGATATCGGTAAGGTGCTTTGCCTGGAGAATGCTGCGGGCAATCGGCTTGGGGGCAGTGAGAAACCCGATCCGCAGACCGGGCATCAGGAGCTTTGAGAAGCTTTTGATGTATATCACCCGTTCATCAACGGGAGTATCGTAGGACTTTAGCGGTTTGGGCAGGCTGCGGGGAGCGAAGTGCATATCTGAGAGGTAATCATCCTCTATGATGTAGCATTGGAAGCTCCTTGCAAGCTCAAGCAGTGCCTGCCGTTTTTCCGGCGTGTAGCTTACCGTTGTCGGGTTCTGGAAGTCCGGCATCAGGTATATCAGCCTCACTTTCCTGCTGGAGAGCGCCTTCTTCAGCCGGGATATGTTCATCCCCGATGAGGTCATCGGTATTCCGGTTATTCTTGCCCCCCGGGACTTGAAGACTGCCAGGGCACCGGTATAGGTCGGTTCCTCAACGATCACCTCGTCCCCCGGGGAGAGCAGCGCCTTCGCCGCGATATCTATTCCCTGCTGGGCCCCCGAAATTGCCTGCAGCCGGTCAGGGGAGGTCCCGATAGAGTATCGCCTGGCAAGCAGGTCGGCTACCTGCTCTCTCAGCGGCGTGTACCCGTTTGCCTCGTCGTATTCGAAGGCCCTGCCGCCGTCCCGGTCAAGGACGGCATTGAGGGCACGCTTGAAAGAGGCTGCCGGAAAGAGATCCGAGGAAGGGGTGGCCGTCGCAAAGTTTATCACGGAGGCGGAGAGCTCCACACTTCCCTGACGCATCAGCTCAATCTCACGGTCAAGGTAGAGTTCATCGCTGTCGGGGATGGGAGCATTCTCCTCTCCCCGCTGGATGTAGACTCCGCTGCCCCGTTTCTTGGTTACAAGCGATCTCTGTTCAAGCAGGTCATAGGCCTTAACTGCCGTGATCGAGTTGATTCCCAGAATTTCGGACAGTTTGCGGATCGGCGGAAGGCGATCTCCCGGTTTCAGCACGCCCTCCTCAGCCATGGCAGTTATCCGGTCGGCGATCTGGCGATACTTCGCCTCTGTATTGGTAAATTGTATCGATTCAAAATGAGATTTATTGATACATGTACTCCCTTTGCATTGACAAATTTGATCATTACACCAATTATTGCCTAGTAATGAAACAGTTGTATCGTAATTGTGCCGATACAAATAATTGATGTCAAGGAGGATGCAATGGAAGAACGCTATGCCCTGAACAGGGATCTGGCCCGGATGCTGACCGGAGGAGTCATCATGGATGTCATGAACAGTGAGCAGGCAAAGATTGCCGAGGATGCCGGAGCGGCCGCGGTGATGGCCCTTGAACGGATTCCCTCGGAGATCCGAAGGGCCGGGGGGGTCTCCAGGATGTCGGACCCTGAAATGATCATGAAGATACAGGAGAGCGTATCGATTCCGGTCATGGCCAAAGTGAGAATCGGTCATGTTGTGGAGGCCTCGATTCTTCAGAGCCTGGGGATCGACTATATCGATGAAAGCGAAGTTCTTACCCCTGCCGATGATCAGTACCACATCGACAAGAACGCGTTCCGTATCCCCTTTGTCTGCGGTGCCAGGGACCTTGGGGAGGCCCTGCGGAGGATCGGTGAGGGGGCAGCCATGATCCGGACCAAGGGGGAGGCCGGTACCGGCAATATTATCGAGGCGGTCCGCCATCAGCGTAAGATCACTCAGCAGATACAGTTGATAGCAGGCCTGGACAAGGCCGCCCTGATGAGCGCGGCAAAGGAGCTGGGTGCTCCGTATCACCTCGTTGAAGCTGTGCATGATGAACGCAGGCTGCCGGTGATCAATTTTGCAGCCGGAGGAGTGGCGACCCCCGCCGATGCCGCTCTGATGATGCGGCTCGGGAGTGACGGAGTGTTTGTCGGGTCGGGGATATTTGCCTCCGGGAACCCCGCTGCGCGTGCTGCGGCCATCGTCTCCGCAGTCGCGTCTTTCGAGGAAGATGAACTGCTTGCCCGTGTCTCGACCGGTCTCGGTGAGGCAATGCGCGGAATTGCCCTTGAGGAGCTCGACTCGTCCCAGCGCTACGCTGACCGCGGCTGGTAGGCGTGCGGATCGGTATCCTTGCCCTGCAGGGAGGGGCGGCGGAGCATGAAAGGGCTCTCCGGAAATGCAGCAATGATATTTCCACGGTTTTGATTCGTAAGACCAGTGATCTCCATGCCCTGGACGGCATGATACTTCCCGGGGGAGAGAGCACGGTCCAGCGCCGGCTGCTGCTCCGCACCGGCATGACTGCACCGCTACAGCAGGTGGTAAGGGAGGGGTTGCCCGTGTGGGGGACCTGTGCGGGCCTGATCCTGCTGGCCGGACGCATCTCCAGCGGGGAGACCCCGGTACTGGGAACCATGGATATCGTGGTGGAAAGGAACCGCTACGGCAGCCAATTGCACAGCTTCAGGGAATATGTCAGGGTCGAAGGCCTTCCTGGGGAAGCATTCCCGGCAGTCTTCATACGGGCCCCGGGCATCAGGTCCTGGGGCAGTTCCGTTGAAATCCTCGCCCGGTCCGCAGGAGTGCCGGTAGCCCTCAGGCAGAAGCATATGCTGGCAACGGCTTTCCATCCCGAGCTCACCGACGACCTCCGTATGCACAGACTCTTCATCGCGATGGCAGCTGCTCAGGCTCAAGCCTGCAGCTCATGCGCCTGGCAGTGAACGTCTGCCCGCACTGTCTGCCGCTCCCGGGAATTGCGTCCAGATACGTCCCGGGAGTGATAATTTTCCAGATGAAGGCTTTGAGTTCCGTTTCAGCAATGGAGATGCCTCTTATTGAAACGTTTCCTCATGTTCGGCAGGGTAGGAAGGGCTCAGACAGCTCCTCGATATCGTGAGATGATTCGTTGGCATTCCCGGCAATCGTGATCTCTCCCTTCAGCAGCCCGGGCTTGGCAGGGGGTGTCAGCTCTGAAACCGGAGTAAGCCTGACAAGGGGTTTCCCTGACTTGGCCAGAATTACCTCTTCCCCTTCCAGGGCCTTGGCAACCAGCCACGACAGATGTGTCATTGTCGGAAGGGGTGTGCCAAGTGAGAATCTTTACGAATGCAGCCTGCATTAATTGACATATGGGACCAGCACTAGTATAATTGGACTAAACAATATTTATTGGACTATACCAATAGGGGTTAGCTATGGAGTTTACCGTTGACAAAGCAAGTTCTGAGCCGGTATACCGCCAGATTGTAAGCCATATCACCAGGCTTATCCAGGCTGGTGAGCTGGCTGGCGGGGATCGCCTTCCCCCTGAACGGGAGCTGGCAGAGAGGCTGGGGACAGCCCGGGGAACCGTAAAGAAAGCCTATGAGGTACTGGCAAAAGAGGGTGTCATAGAAATTTTCAGGGGAAACGGCACCTACGTTGCCATTGACGACGAGGAAAGACCCCTCGGCAGGAAAGAGCGTGCTTCCGGGGTCATAGCAGCAGCCCTGGATGAACTGCAGGGGCTGAATATGAGCTTCAAGGAGATCAGGACCCTTATTCAGGTCATGATCATGGAGCGTGAGCATAGGCTGCAGAGTCTGCATATAGCAGCCATTGACTGCAACCCTGAAGCCCTTTCTATCTATGAGAAGCAGATCCTCTACCTTTCCCACATGAAGCTTCATAAATTTCTGCTTGAGGAGGCCATGAACATTTTCGATCCGGAGAAGCGGTTCGGCGAGTTCGATATCATCCTGACTACATCGACCCACTACCAGGAACTCAGCAGCCGTATGCCCAATCTGAAGGGCCGGTTCATCAAGGCCGCTGTCTCCCCAAGTCAGCAGACAATCGTTGACATAGCAGCGATACCGCACGGCGAAGTTGTCGGTGTGGTAAGCCGCAGCCGCCGTTTCTTCGAGATTATCCGTGAGCGACTCAAGACATTTCAGATTGATGATAAGAAGATCAGCCATTTGTATGAGAAAGAGGAGCAACGGCTTCCGGAATTCCTTGCTTCACACCGCCATATCATCGTTCCCACTGACTGCAATTACCTCTATGCCTCGGAACCCCGGGCCATGCTGCAGGAGTTCAGGGAACAGGGCGGGAGAATTATCCCGTTCGAGTACCGCATACAGCGCGGGTCCCTGATGGTTATTGAGGACAGGATAGCAGAACTTCTGAAGATTTGACGGAGATGATAATGGAGAGAGTCAGGATTGTACTGGGAGTCATCGGAGCCGACTGTCACGCTGTAGGGAACAAGATCCTTGATGCGTTTTTCTCGGATGCAGGGATAGCGGTCACAAACCTCGGTGTTATGGTGAGCCAGGATGAGTTCATAGATGCCGCCATAGAGACTGGAGCTGACGCGATTCTGGTGAGTTCGCTGTATGGGCACGGAGAAATTGACTGCGTAGGCTTCCGGGAGAGGTGCATCGAACGTGGAATAGGGGATATTATCCTCTATGTAGGCGGTAACCTGGTGATTGGCAAGAAAGACGCTGCTGAGGTGAAGGCAGAGTTTTGCGAAATGGGATTTGACCGTGTATTTATGCCGGATGTCGAATTACCGCATGTCCTGGAACTGCTCATATCGGATACCGGAAGATGAGGTGCGTCAGCGTGGATATCGGATCCACATATACCAAGGGGGCTCTCTTTGTTTTTGAGAACGGATCCCTTAGGCTGCTTGGCCGCGCGGGGACGCTGACCACCAGGGAAGATCTCTCTGCCGGGTTTCTCACCTGCATTGATACACTGGAAGCACAGTGCGGCACAGGGAGGGGCAGGGCAGGAAAAGCCGGCGGCCTGCTCGGGAGCGGGGTGCCGGTACTCATCTCCTCCTCTGCCCGCGGGGGCCTCAGTATCGCTGCCGTCGGGCTTGTCCCGTCAGTCACCATGAAGATGGCGAAAAGCACGGCCATCTCTGCCGGGGGACGGGTAACCAGGGCCTTTTCCTACAAACTGACCGGTGAAGACATCATGAACCTGGAGTCCGATCCCCCCGACATCCTCCTCTTTGCCGGGGGGACCGATGGCGGGGATGAAATCTATGCCCGCCACAATGCCCGTATGCTGGCCTCATCCTCGCTTTCCTCATCAATTATCTTCTGCGGTAACCGGGCGATGAAGGAGGAGGTTGGAAGCATCCTCGCAGGGAAGGAGCTCTCCCTGGCTGCCAATATTCTTCCGGAACTGGACCGCCCTGAACCGGAAGAGGCGAGGGCTGGAATCCGCGAGATATTCCTCCGGAAAATCGTCAGCGGCAAGGGATTGGATCGCGTCATCAGCCTTACCGGGAGCGAAGTCATGCCGACTCCGCTTGCCATGTTCGAGTATGTGAAACTGCTGGGAGCGCACAATCCCGCGTGGAGAAATTACTGCGTCATAGATATGGGCGGTGCTACCACCGATTTCTACTCAACCCTGGTCGATCCTTCCGGCACTCCTGGGGTTGTGTTCCGGGGACTGCCTGAACCGGCAAGCAGCCGAACCGTTGAGGGAGATCTGGGGATGCGAATCAATGCCCATAACCTCTTTGATCCTGCCGGGGACTTCCTGGTCGACAGGGCCCGGGAGACAGGAATCCCTGCCGATGCAATCAGGCAATATACGGAGAAACTGCACCGAGCTCCCGGATCACTTCCGGGAAGTGAACGGGAAGTGCTGATTGAAGAGATTCTCGCTTCAGCCTGCGTCGCGACTGCGGCTGAACGCCATGCCGGAAGACGGGAGCGGATCTTCACCGCTGGGGGAGAGGTCCTGCTTCTGACCGGAAGGGATCTCAGCGGTGTGGAGAAGGTGATAGGTACAGGCGGATACCTTGCAAGGATGCCCGGCAGGTTCCCTGCCCCGCGAAGGGTTGATGAACGCGGGAGGGAGATCCTACTTCCGGTAAGAGCGGAGTACTACCTGGACAGTACGTATCTCTTTCCGCTGCTTGCCAATGCGGCAAGATCGTATCCCAGGGCAGCTGCAGCATGCGGCATCAGCTCGCTTGTGCGGGATGAATCGTGAGAATGGGAGAAATAATCATGGAGATCAGAAATAGGAAGATGAGCGAAGCCATGTTTCATACCACCAGGAAGGAGGTCCTGGAGACATGGCCGACCGGCGGTGACGTATCCCTGGAAGCCGGGGCTGCCTGTCAGGACAGCCTGCCGGAGCATAAGCAGTTTGCCCGGGTACTGCGGGAAGCGGACCGGGAAGGACGGATACTGCTGCAGCCGCGGGCCGGGGTCGCCCTGGTCGACGAACATATACAGCTGCTGCAGTTTCTGGAAAAGGAGGCAGACCTGCTTCCCACGACCATAGATGCCTATACCCGCCAGAACAAGTATTACGATGCCGCGAAGGGGGTTGAGAAATCCATCTCTGCCGGCCACTCGCTGCTCAATGGCTTCCCTGCAGTCAATCATGGCCTGGAAGCCTGCCGCAGGGTGATTGAGGAGGTGAATAAGCCGGTTCAGGTCCGTCATGGAACGCCCGATGCCCGCCTGCTGGGCGAGATAACCCTCGCAGCCGGCTTTTCAGCTTTTGAGGGGGGCGGTATCTCCTATAATATCCCATACGCAAAGAGCATCCCCCTGGAACGGTCGATACGGGACTGGCAGTACGTGGACCGGCTGATAGGGCTTTATGAGGAGCGGGGCGTGCGGATCAACCGCGAGCCCTTCGGTCCCCTCTCCGGAACACTGGTCCCGCCGTTTATCAGCCACGCCGTTGGAATTATCGAGGGACTGCTTGCTCTGGAGCAGGGTGTACGTTCACTGACCCTGGGCTATGGCCAGGCAGGGAATCTCATGCAGGATATTGCCGCCGTCAAGTCTCTCCGCTCCCTTGCCGAGGAGGTTTTTGCCGAGGAGGGGTATGCCGATTATGAGCTGACAACTGTGTTTCACCAGTGGATGGGAGGCTTTCCCGAGAAGGAGTCCCAGGCTTTCGCCGTCATAGCCTGGGGAGGCGTAATCGCCTCAATGGCTGGGGCTTCCAAGGTGATCACCAAGACACCCCATGAAGCGCACGGGATCCCCACCAGGGAGGCGAATCTGCAGGGGCTGGAGGCGACCCGCCAGATAATCAACATGCTTATGGAGCAGGGCGCTGATACCAGTGATGAGATTGACCGGGAGATTGAGATCATCAAGCGGGAGGTCCGGCAGGTCCTCTATCGGGTGAGGGAGCTCGGTGAAGGCGACTGGGCAATCGGGGCTGTGCGGGCCTTCGCGGCGGGAATCCTTGATGTTCCATTCTCGCCCTCAATCTACAACAACGGCAAGCTCCTCCCGGTGCGGGACAATCACGGGGCTGTCCGCCTGCTCTCCTTCGGATATATCCCCTTCAGCGATGACATTATCGCCCACCATCGCGAAAGGATCGATGAACGGTCAAGAGCCGAGGGCAGGGAGGCCAATTTCCAGATGGTGATCGATGATATCTATGCCATTAGCAAGGGAAAGCTAGTCGGGAGGCCGAGATGAGGATACGCGACGTTGTCTTCTCCGCCGGTACAAGCGGATACTACTTTGATGACCAGGCAGCGATAAAGGAGGGGGCAGTACAGCAGGGCCATCTCTACCGCGGGATACCGGTTACCCCCGGCTTTACCGCCATACGACAGGCGGGGGAGTCCGTCTCAGTCACCCTCATACTGGAGGACGGCTCCATGGGAACCGGGGATTGTGCGGCTGTCCAGTACTCAGGGGCCGGGGGCCGGGATCCCCTGTTCCTGGCTGGAAGGTATATCCCCTTCCTTGAGAGCCATATCCGTCCCCTGCTGGCAGGCTGTGAATACCCCTCGTTCAGGAGAGCGAGCGAGCATTTCGACTCCCTGATGATTGAGGGGAAGCCGCTGCATACGGCCCTCCGGTACGGTCTGAGCCAGGCATTGCTGGCAGCCCGGGCTGCAGAGGGGAAACAGCTGATGACCGAAGTCGTATGCAAAGAGTGGAACCTGCCGGTCATACCTGAGCGGGTGCCCCTCTTTGCCCAGACCGGTGATGATCGCTATGGTGGGGTCGAGAAGATGCTCGTCAAGGGAGCGGAAGTGCTGCCTCACGGCCTGATAAATGCCGTGGACGGCAAGCTCGGCAGGCATGGGGAGATCCTGAGGGAGTACATTGAGTGGGTCGTCCGCCGGATCGGGGAGCTGCGCAGCAGCCCGGATTACCATCCCGTGCTGCATATCGACGTCTATGGCACGATAGGGCTGATCTTCGACTATGATACCGAACGGATACGGGATTACCTGCTCGACCTGGAGCGGGCCGCGGGTGAGCACGCGCTCTACATAGAGGGCCCGGTTGACTGTGGGGAGAAGCAGCGCCAGATAGCCGCACTCCTGGGGCTGAAGGAGTCTCTGGAGGCTGCCGGTTCGGGTGTGAAGATCGTGGCCGACGAGTGGTGCAACACGTATGACGATATCCGCGACTTCACCGATGCCGGCTGCTGCCACATGGTGCAGATCAAGACGCCCGACCTCGGTGGGATCCACAACATCGTCGATAGTGTCCTCTACTGCAATGCCCGGGGTATGGAGTCCTACCAGGGAGGGACCTGCAACGAAACCGATGTATCAGCCAGGGCCTGTGTCCACATAGGCATGGCTGCCCGTCCGCAGCGGATGCTTGTCAAGCCGGGTATGGGATTCGATGAGGGGTTTACCATCGTCAATAACGAGATGTCCCGGATTATCGGGATTCTTAAGTCAAGATATGGAGCGGTACTATGAAAAAGGATTTCAGGATACTGTCCCCAACGGCTATTCTCGGATACGGCTTCCCGGAGAGCTCATTCAACCGTGGGCTCGCGGAAAATCCCGACCTGATTGCTGTTGATGCGGGTTCGACCGATCCCGGTCCCTATTATCTGGGAAGCGGAAAGTCGTTCACTGACCGGACCGGCGTGAAACGGGATCTGCGGATCATGCTGCGCGAAGGGGTCGCACGGCACATTCCCGTTGTCGTGGGAACCTGCGGGGGATCCGGGGCGGCCCCGCATCTGGCATGGTGCCGTGATATCGTCATGGAAATTGCCCGGGAGGAGCGGCTCTCCTTCAGAATGGGGGTCATACCCGCCGACATTGACAAGGGGCGAGTGGAGGAGGCCCTTGAAGCCGGCCGGATAGCATCGCTGCCCCATGTCCCGAAGCTGACGCGTGAGCTGATTGAGGAGTCAACGAATATTGTGGCCCAGATGGGCATCGAGCCGATCATCCGGGCCCACCGGGCGGGATGCGATGTCATCCTCTGCGGCCGGGCCTATGACCCGGCGGTCTTTGCCGCCCTGCCGGTCAGCCTGGGGTTCGACCCCGGCCTTGCCGTTCACTGCGGGAAGATCCTTGAGTGCGCCGCAATAGCGGCATCGCCCGGTTCCGGTTCGGATTCCGTGATGGGGATCATCAGGGAGGACTCCTTCCTTCTCAGGACCCTGAGTGACGAACGGAAGTTCACCAGGGAGTCAACGGTTGCCCATTCGCTCTATGAGAAGTCAGATCCCAGGTTCCTCCCGGGACCGGGAGGAGTGCTGGATCTTTCAGGATCTGAGTTCTGTGAGACGGAGGAGGGGGTTGAGGTGCGCGGCAGCAGGTTTTCTGTGAAGCTGCCCTATACGCTGAAACTGGAGGCGGCCCGGAAAACAGGCTGCAGAACCATAACCATTGCCGGGACCCGGGACCCGGTTCTCATCGGCAGCATCGAGCGCGTTCTGTCCGAGGTGCAGGACAGGGTCAGCGGGGTACTCGCCGGGGAAGGTGTTACGGGGAAGGTGTACTTCCATGTATACGGGCTCAACGGGACCATGGGGGCGATGGAGCCGGATCTGTCAACCGGCAAGGAGCTTGGTATCCTTATCGAGGCTGTCGGTGAGAGCCAGGAGCAGGCGGACACAATCTGCTCAATTACCCGCTCGACCCTGCTGCACTACGGCTATGCCGGCAGGATAGCAACTGCCGGCAATCTTGCCTTCCCGTTCTCACCATCTGATATCAGCTCGGGAGCAGTCTATGAGTTCTCGATATATCACCTGATGGAGGTTGATGATGCCGAACTCTTTCCCCTCGAGATCATGGAGGTAGATGAAGGATGAAACGATCGATACTTGAACTGGCCCGTGTGGTCCGTTCGAAGAACGCGGGTCCCTATGAGCTTACCCTTGATATCATTTTCAGGGATGCAGGGATCTACAGGCAGATACGGGATGGGAACCGGATAGACAGGGCCCTGATAGCCGGGCTCTACGGTATACAGGAAGGTGCCGTACAGGATATCATATACTTTGATCCGGCTTCGGCGGTGAAAATTGTCCTGCCGCGGAGGATCGTCTCCGGCTCGGCCGGTGACACGGATGTGTACGGGGCACAGCAGCATGCCCCCCTGCTGAATATTGAATTCGATTTCCAGGGAGACTGACATGGAAGCAAAGACCCCGATCAAGGAAAACCTCATCTTTGCCAACTACTATGCCCCGCGGGGGCGGAAGCGGCTCTACATTCTCGGGCATGAGCTCTCGGAGCGCTATATCTACCCTTCAGACCTGCTGATCGGTATCATCGGGGCGGAGGGATCGGGCAAGTCGACGCTGATCAAGGGGCTTTTCCCGGGGCTCGAGCTGACCAATGATGATGAGGGGGTGAATATCCAGCCTGCGCCGCTGTTCAAGTTCTCCGCGAACGACTTCTTCTCTGGACAGACGTTCCACATTGATGTCCGGTTTGAAATGGCGTTTCACCAGAAGTATGAAATTGTGGAGGCCATCAAGAATGCCATCGAGCACAACCGCAGGGTGATCATCGAGCATTTCGACCTGATCTATGAGCAGCTCGGATTCAATGCCCAGATCATATTCGGCATCGGGGAAGAGGTGGTGGTCGTCAGGCCCTCGGTATTCGGTCCCCGACCCGAGGCCATCCGTGATGTGGTGACAAGGACCATCAAGTTCAGGCTGATGGCCCATTCAGCCGAGGATATCACTAGCCTGATCCTGCAGCGTGACTATGATTATACCGCCACGGAGCTTCACTCCGATATCAAGCACGGGTTCGTCATCGGATTCAGGGAGAAACCCGAGATCGGTATCCTTGAGCTGGAAAAGAAGGTTAATGAGATTATCGCCCGTGATGTAAAAATCAGGCAGAAGGACGAGAGCCATATCGTCATAGGTGAAGAGGTGATCTACTGCACCGGTGTCCGGACCCACGTGAAGTCTTCAGGGGAGATCCAGAACTTCCGGCTGCTTCCAGAGTACCGCTATGATCCCCTCTCCAAGGAGTACCTCCTGATCGGGATTGTCGGGTATAAGGAGATTGCGGGGTTTGAGGAGATTGCGCCGACGCTGGGCTGATCGTGCCCTGCCGACAGAGAGGGGTCCCGGTACACTATGATATGCAGTCAGTATATCTACGATACGCTCTATGCAGGAATCCGGAGCATGCAGGTTTCTCTGCCGAAAGATGTTCAAGCTGCCCTCAGGCGGCACTCGAAGAGGGCTGAAGGGTTGGGAAGTACTGTCCTGAAAGCTGTGGAAGAGAATATCAGGCTGGCTGGGGAGAGCTGTGTCCCGCTCTGCCAGGATACCGGCATGATTCTCTGTTTCGTTGAATACGGTGAACATGCCGAGATATCGGGTGATTCGTTGAGGGATGTGCTGGCTCGTGCCGTCAAGGACGCCTTCTGTGATGGATACTTCCGGAAATCAGTGGTTGCAGATCCGCTGAATGTACGGAACAACACCGGAACCAATCTTCCTCCTCTTATCCACTGGGAGGTGGTACCAGGCAGCAGTGTCCGCATTTCACTGCTTGCTAAGGGCTTCGGTAGCGAGAATTGCTCATGTACAGAGATGCTGAAGCCGACTGCCGGCAGGCGTGGAGTGATAACGGCCGTAGAGCGCATTATGGAAAGAGCGGGGGGTGCACCCTGTCCGCCGGTTGTTCTGGGAATTGGTATCGGAGGGACAATGGATTATGCCGCCCTCTTATCCAAGAAAGCCCTCCTGAGAGAACTTGATGATATTCATCCAAGTAGTTACTATGCCTCACTGGAGACTGATATCATGGAGGCTGTTAACCGGTTGGGTATTGGTCCAGGAGGCCTTGGTGGTGGCGATACCTGTCTTGGGGTAAAGATCGAATCATCTCCCACTCACATTGCCGGTTTGCCGCTGGCAGTGTCGGTGAACTGCTGGGCTGACAGGAAATTCTCATATTGCTTCAGACCTGCAGCTGCGGAGGCAAGTGTCTAAGATGCGTGATATATCGATTCCCTTCAATTCGGGAGTTGTTGAAAGTCTCCGGGCAGGAGATGAGTGCCGGCTCTCGGGATTTTTATACAGTGCCCGGGATCAAGCCCATGCAAGGTTGGTGCAACTGATAGAGAATGGATTGCCACTGCCTGTGAATCTCGAAAATCAGGTGATCTACTACATGGGACCTGCCCCAACTCCGCCGCGGGCAGTGATCGGATCCTGCGGCCCTACAACTGCTTCCAGGATGGATCCGTTTACCCCACAGCTGCTCCGGAAAGGGGTGCGCGGGCTTATCGGTAAGGGGCCCCGGAACTCTGCGGTTGCTGAAGCCCTGAAGCTGGAGCAGGCTGTCTACTTCTATGCATTCGGGGGTTGCGGGGCACTTTATTCCCGGAAGGTCACGCATGTATCTCCAGTAGCCTACCCGGAGCTCGGTCCTGAAGCCATATATGGGCTGACAGTCAGTAATTTCCCGGTTATTGTCGCAATGGATTCAATCGGTGGTTCGATATTCAGGCTGCATTCATGACTCGCTTTCTCCGGAATCAATCCAAAACCTGCTGATGCCGGTAGACAATAATCTGAACAGCAGATATCGTCATTCGCCAGGATGTCGTTTCGGCAATGGTGCTATTGCCGCTTCGCTATCTACGGGTCAATCTTCCGGGGTAGGGGCCGGCTGCGCGACAATTGCCGACCAGGCTCCCGATTCTGCCTGAACACGGGATGAATATTTTTAGCATAAAAATTAGCAAACTTTTTTTGATT
>CAZSBC010000056.1:0-18623 GCA_964605195.1 uncultured Spirochaetales bacterium
GGCCATCTTGATGAGATTTTAGTTGCAAACGGAGTTGCTGTTAATCAGGGTGACCTGATAGGGTATCTCGGCAGTACGGGCAGGACGCTAGAACCGGCGCTCTATTTCGAACTTCAGAAACAGGGTGAGCCGATTGATCCGCAGCAGTACTTCTGATCAGGCCCCGCAGCAGTGCTTGTATTTTTTACCGCTTCCGCAGGGGCAGGGGTCGTTCCTGCCCACTTTCTCAATTGGCCTGCGTACCTGAACCTGAGCAGGCTCACTCTGTGCTGGCTTTCTTTGTCCTCCAGATCCACCGAACTGCATGATGTTTGAGTGTCGTTCCGATACATTGGTCACGGTCCGCTGCTTGCGGGCCTGCTCGGCAGAGCGTTCTGAAACAGTTACCCGGTTGGCAAGCTGTGCCATGGTCACCTTGATATCACCGAGCATTGTCTCGAAGATATCGAACCCCTCAAGCTTGTACTCGAGCAGGGGATTCTTCTGGGCATAGGAGCGCAGATAGACTGCCTCACGAAGGGCTTCCATGGTCTCGAGATGATCCTGCCAGCGAGTATCGATCTGCCTGAGGTAGTGAAACCGGAGGAAGTCATTGAAGGGGGCTACCCCGGTACGGTCCGTCTTCTCTTTGAGGGAGTTTCTGATGACTTCACCGGCAATCTCAAGGAACCGCTGGGATGAAAGCGGAAGCTGTCCCGAGAGCGTCTCGGCATCCAGCTCAATCCGGAACTGCTCCAGGAACAGCTCGACAATCCTTGTGAGGTGCGTCGGCTGAATGGTTGCAGCACTGCCTGTCGCTTCGGCGATGATCTCTTCGACTATCTCAAGGGAGGAGTTCATGATTCTCTGCATCAGGTCGGTATCCTGAAGAATGCTGTCACGTTGCGAGTAGATGAAATTACGCTGTTCATTCAATACGTCGTCGTAATCCAGCAGATGTTTCCTGATATCGAAGTTTCTCTCCTCCACACGCGACTGAGCCTTCTCTATGGCCTTTGTTATCATGGGATGGTATATCGAGTCTCCCGTGTCCATAACCTTTCCAAGGAGCCCTTTCAGGTTGTCACGGGCAAAGAGTCTCATGAGGTTGTCATCGAGAGAGAGATAGAAGCGGGAGAAGCCCGGATCGCCCTGGCGACCGGATCTTCCGCGCAGCTGGTTGTCGATACGACGGGATTCGTGCCGTTCCGTTCCGAGGATATAGAGCCCCCCGAGCCGTTTCACCTCTTCGTAATTATCTTTCCATCTCATCAGTTCGGCGTTGAGGGCCTCCTTGAACTGTTCGGGGGTTGCATCGGTTCCGCAGCGTCTTCTTGCCCGGTATTCGGGGTTTCCGCCCAGTTTGATGTCGGTTCCGCGTCCGGCCATGTTGGTTGCAATGGTAATGGCGCCCTTTGCTCCGGCTTCGGCAATGATCATTGCTTCACGTGAGTGATTCTTGGCATTGAGCACTTCATGTTTCAGTCCGGCTGCATGCAGCAGCTTCGATATCAACTCGGAAGACTCGACCGATACGGTACCGATAAGTACCGGCTGCCCGATCATATTGACCCGCTTGATCTCTTCTATGATGGCGGCATACTTGAACTCAGCATTGTAGTAGATGAGGTCGTTTTCATCATTTCGGGCTATGGGGCGGTTAGTTGGTATGACCACAACATCCAGGCCGTAGATTTTGGAGAATTCCGCTGCTTCGGTATCTGCTGTTCCGGTCATTCCCGATATCTTGTCATACATCCTGAAGAAGTTCTGGAATGTTATGGTTGCAAGCGTGCGGTTGCGCTTGGCGATCTTTATGCCTTCCTTGGCCTCTATTGCCTGGTGCAGCCCGTCTGAGTAGCGCCGTCCATGCAGTATACGGCCGGTGAACTCATCCACGATCTGCACCTTACCCTCCTGGACGACATATTCGACATCCCGCTGGTAGAGCCTGTGCGCCTTTACCGCCTGGGTTGCATAGTGGATGTACTCGAAGTTCTCGTCGGAAAAGAGTGAGCCGCTGAACACCCCTGCCTTGTTAAGCAGGTGCTCTATGCTGTTCATGCCCTGGTTGGTGAAGGTGACCCGTCGGCTCTTCTCATCAAGCTGGTAGTCCCCGGCACCGTTCTCTTCATACTCCCCGGTTTCGGGATTTTTCTCACACTCGAGAAGACTGCGGATTATCCTGTTTACCTCGGAGAATTTTGCGGTATCATCTTCAGCCTGCCCCGATATGATCAGGGGGGTACGGGCCTCGTCAATGAGAATGGAATCGATCTCGTCAATGATGCAGTAATGGTGCTGCGGCTGGATCTTCTGCCGTCTGTCCATTTTCATGTTGTCACGGAGATAGTCGAACCCGAACTCATTATTGGTTCCATAGGTGATATCTTGGGAATAGGAGTTCCGGCGGGTTTCGTTATCCATCTCTGAGAGGATTGCACCCACATGCATACCAAGATACTCATACACCGGGCGCATCCATTCGGCGTCACGGCCGGCAAGATAGTCGTTGACTGTCACGATATGTACGCCCTTTCCGGTTAGGGCGTTGAGGTAGGCTGCCGGTACACATGAGAGGGTCTTCCCCTCTCCGGTCTTCATCTCCATGATCTTGCCCTGGTGCAGGGCTACGGCTCCCATCATCTGCACATCGTAGTGGCGCTCACCAAGCACCCTCCGGGCAGCTTCCCGGACAAGGGCGAATGCCTCCGGCAGCAGCTCATCAAGGGATTCACCTGCATCCAGGCGCTCTTTCAGCCGTGCTGTCATACGGGGAAATTCTTCGGCTTTGAGCTCGGAAGCCCAGCCCTCATGTGAATTGATCTGCTGGATAACAGGGATAAGCTTTTTCAGGTCATGATCCTGCTTGGTACCGAATATTTTCTTGATCAACCTGTTTTTGGCCATATTATGATCTCCATAGTGCTATGCTTTGGCGGGTGTGATACAATAATACTGGAATTTCCTTCTAACGGCAATGTTTGACGCAGCAGTTGTCCTGCTGTTAGAATGAAAGCGGCATTGCACAGATGCAGCATGATACCACTATGAGAAGGGGACAGGGTGCATATGAGACTGGTTACACCGGAAACCATGGCTATGATCGATTTGGCAGCGCAGCGGGATGGTGGTATTCCCGGCATGCTTCTCATGGAGCAGGCCTCCCTTGCGGTTGCCGATGCGGTAGCCCTGCACTGCAGCAACAATACGGGAAAGCGCATCCTCTCTCTTGCCGGAACAGGCAATAATGGCGGTGATGCTCTGGCTGCTGCAAGGAATCTCTCTGTGCGGGGGTTTTCACGGGTAACAATTGTACTGGTCAGGGTTTCGGGCAACGAACAGTTCCGTCAGCAGCTCGGGATATGCCGTCACCTGGGGCTGCCGATTCTCGAATGGGACGATCCCGGGGTACTCCGTGAGCTTAAGGATTGTGCTGTTATTATTGACGGTATAAGTGGAACCGGGCTGAAAGGCAATCTCCGGGGTGCTGCCGCAGAGCTGATTGATTCTGTCAATACGATCTGTGCAGAGCGTAAGAAGCGCCCCTATACGGTTGCCGTTGATATCCCCAGTGGGATGCACCCTGATGGAGATCGCCGGACGCAGCATCTCCCTGCCGATGTGACCATTACCATGGGGTTGCCGAAGATCACGCTGTATAAGCCCCTGTTTCGTTCCCATTGCGGCGAGATACGGATTGCAAATCCGGGCTTCCCCACCCGCTATCTTCAGATGGGTGATGAGCGGCATCAGCTGGTGACGGCAGAAGATGCAGTACTGCCGCCCATGAATGCAGATTCATTCAAGAATCGTCGGGGTCATGCCCTTGTCTTTGCCGGATCACCGGATTACCCCGGAGCTGCCATATTGGCTTCAGGTACAATCATGCATGCGAGAACGGGACTTGCGACCCTCTACACACATCCTGAGACGGTCAGCTCTGTCGTAGGTGCGATTCCGTCGGTCATTGTGCGGAAGCAGCCTGCCGGGTATCTGCCGGCTGAGCATATTGCCGGGTACTCTGCGGTACTGGCCGGACCGGGATGGAAGGCTGACGAAACCAATGCCGGGCAGCTGCAAGCCGTGCTTGCAGCCGGTATTCCCGCAATTATCGATGCCGGGGCCCTGCAGATCCTGGCTGAGCGCAGAGATGACCTTGTTGGGCAGCTGCATGATAAGGTGGTGCTGACGCCGCATCCCGGAGAATTCCGGAATCTCTGCGAAGGCGAAGCTGATGTCTCTGATGCTCAGCTCTTCAATCTGCTTGCATCCAAAGCTGCTGAATTCGGCTGTACCATTGTCTACAAGACACATGTCGTCATTACGGTATCACCGCAGGGGAACTTCTCGGTGGTTGACGGCATGAATCCCTTTATGGGGACGGCCGGATCCGGCGATGTGCTGGCCGCCATAATCACCGCCCTTGCAGCGCAGGGGATGGAACCCTGTGAAGCTGCCTGGAGGGGCTCAGCCCTGCACCAGCAGCTGGGAAAGCAGCTGCGGAAGAGTAGGGGCTGCTTCACTGCGGAGGAACTCTCTGCCGCTACCGCTGACCTTTTCCGGTAAAAATGGTCTCTTTATGTATCTTTGCACCTGTCCTGTTGTTTACACTATGCTTTTAGGCTTATTACTTGACCTGCCGGGGTCTTTGGATTAAGCTGAAATCACAGAGAGGGAGTCCAATATGATTCAATTTTATGTACTGGCACTGGCTTTTATGCTGTACGGATCAGCTGTGCTGCTGGCCGAGGCGCATGGTGATACATACAATATTCTCATACGGATCAAGGAAGTTCATACGACCAGCCAGACGGTGACCATTGTGGTGATAGTCCTGACAGCGGTCATCGGCATTCTCAAGCTGATCAGCCCAACTGAACCGGGTCCGGTTGTGATCGGAGATTTTCTCCCGGCAATCAATCTGCTGGCTCTAGCCGTCTTCTTTGCCTTTGATATGAACAGAAAGGGAGAGGACGAGGATGCGGCAACCACATTGAACAGTGATGGGGAGACGGTGTTCTCCGATTCGGATACGTTGAGCAAGGTACAGTCCTTCTATTACAAGAACAAGAAGATCCTGGGGTATGTTACGCTTGCTCTCGCCCTCCTGCACTTTCTGTTTCCGGGGGCGGTGCTGCTCTGATCGTTTCAGGCAAATATTGAGTAACTCAAACCAAATATCGTGAAAAGGAAGGCAGAGCATGCCGAAATGCAAAGACCGTATCTCGACGGCCGGTGTGGCAGAGAAAAACGGCACCTACTTTGTGGCCCTGCGGAAACCGGGTACCTCGATTGGGGAGAGCTGGGAGTTTCCCGGGGGCAAGCACCGGTATGGCGAGACCCCGGAGCAGACACTCAGACGGGAATTTCTCGAAGAATTCAATGCAGAGATTACGGTAGGAGAGCGGTTTTTTGTGGGAGGTTTCGAGAACAAAGGAACCACCTACAAATTGAAAGCCTACCGGGTTACCATCCATACTCCCGATGATGCAATGCGCTATCGGGAGCATGAGGCTGCTGCCTGGAAGAGTGCAGAGGAGCTGCAAACCTGCAGGATGGCAGATTCGGATCTTCAGATCCTCTCCGCCATCATAGCGCAGAGAGGATAAAGGTATCTCCTGCTATCCAGGGTTTGATATCGCAGAGCACTGTCAGTAGGGTCAGATTACTGTTCCGTCGGGAATTACGGCTCCCTTGGTGATGACAATGATGCCGTCACAGATAGAGTACCGGTCATACTCCCCGTCGACCCGGTCGATGGGATCGATCCCGATTCTGCAGCCGTCACCTATGCGTACATTCTTGTCTATTATGGCTTTCCTTATGATTGTTCCCCTGCCAATTCCTATGTTCGGCAAGCCCCGTTCAACATTACGCCGCTTCTCACTCTCTGATTCATAGTAGTTGGCTCCCATGCAGTATACACCGTCAAGATTTGCCCCCGACTCGATCAGGGTACGTACCCCGATGACTGAGTTGACGATGGAGGCGTTGGTTATGATGGAACCCTCACTGGCGAGGGACTGGCTTATGGTGCAGAAGTTCATCTTGGTTGCCGGCAGGTGCCTGCGGTGGGTGTAGATCGGCATCTGTTCATTGTAGAAGTTGAAATCGGGTGTGAGTGATGCAAGGTTCAGATTTGTATCGTAAAAGGCCTTTATGGTTCCGATGTCCTCCCAGAAATCGTTGAAGATGTAGGCCTGGACCTTCACACGTTCGGTGGTCTGGGGGATGATCTCCTTACCGAAGTCGGTGAGGTTGTTATCCAGGGCCTCCTCCATGGTTTTGGCATTGAAGATATAGATACCCATGGAGGCAAGGTAATCCTTACCTGCAACGCTTTCAGCGGGAATTTTACTCGTTGCATAGAGGGACGGAGCGACCCTGTATTCGCTGATATCGAGTTCGATGGGTGGCTTTTCGAGGAACTGCCTGATCTGCCCCTTCTTATCTGCCCCGATGATCCCGAGACCGGTGGCCTCCTCCCTGGTTATCGGTTTTGCGGCTATCGTCAGTTCGGCGTTGCTCTCGATATGGGTCTTCAACATTTTCCGATAGTCCATACGGTAGAGCTGATCTCCCGAGAGGATGATATAGTATTGCGGTTCCTGATCATGGAAGTGCATGATGTTCTTACGGACCGCGTCGGCTGTTCCCTGGTACCAGTCGTTGTTCTTCGGGGTCTGCTCCGCAGCCAGGACCTCAACGAATCCGTTGGAGAAGGTGTCAAAAATATAGGTATTGGATACATGGTTGTGCAGTGATGCGGAATTGAACTGTGTCAGAATATAAATCCTACGCATATCGCTGTTGATACAGTTTGAGATGGGTATATCGACAAGCCGGTACTTGCCGCCGAACGGTACTGCCGGTTTGGCCCTGAAAGAGGTCAAGGGCTGCAGTCTGGTACCCTTACCGCCGCCGAGAACTATTGCAATTACTCCGTTTTTCATACACTCTCCTCCAGTTGTCGTGCTGTGTCATACAGCTTCACATACCTGACAGCCGCCTTGTCCCAGGTGAATCTCAGATTCATGCATCTGGCTCTGACAGCTTCCCTGGCGGTGGCAGGCAGATTCTGATACTCAGCGATACGCCTGACAGCGTTATAGATAGCTTCTCCCGATATGGAGTCGAAGACTATTCCCGTACCGGCTTCAAACGAGGGGGAGAAGTCGGTAACAGTATCGGCAAGTCCTCCGGTTCGCCGAACAATGGGTATGGTACCGTAGCGGAGGGAGTATATCTGATTCAGGCCGCACGGTTCATATCGGCTCGGCATCAGGAAAAAATCAGATCCGGCTTCCACAAGGTGGGCAAGGTAATTGCTGAATGCAATCCTTACTGCTATGTTCTCATAGAGGGCTGCCTGCTCAGTCAGGCTCTTCTCGATCTGACGGTCACCGGTCCCTATAATGGCAAACTGGACCTGCAGATCCGCTGCCAATCTTTCCAGGGCAGAAGGTTTTCCGGCGCAAAGCTCCCTGAAGCCTTTCTGGTCGGCAAGTCTGGAGACTATGCCTATTACGGGAGTATCAGGCGCTGCGGGCAGACCCATCTCCTGCTGCAGCAGTTGCTTCAACCGGGCTTTGTTCTGCTGGTTTTCAGCTGAATAGTGGAACGGTAATTCGGTATCATTTTCCGGGTTCCATTCCTGGTAATCGACACCGTTGGTGATTCCCCAGAGGGCGTTGGAACGTTCCTGCAACAGCGTATGCAGTCCCTCACCGAAGAGGGGTTGCTGGATCTCCAATGCATAGGTCTCTGAAACGGTTGATATCAGATCGGCATGCATGATGCCGGTCTTCAGGAAGTTTATGCTTCCTGAGCCGGAAAATGGAGAGGGTGCTATGGTATTGACCTGCTCGGCAAGCAGGTCAGAGAAGTGGATGTCATGCTTGGAAAATATACCCTGGTATCCGAGATTATGGATGGTCATTACCGTTCTGCACTCTTCATGCAACTGACGATAGCGTTCCTGCTTCAGCAGAAGGGGGATCATACCGGTAGTCCAGTCATGGCAGTGGAGGATTTCAGGTTTCCATTCCATCGTCTGCAGGCTTTCAAGGACCGCATAGCTGAATAGCATGAATCGCCTGCTGTTGTCACTGTAGGGCTCAGCACTGCTTTTCCCGTAGATACCATCCCTGTCGATAAAGTAGGGGTGTTCAACAAAGAGGAACTCCACGGAACTCTCATAATCCCCGTTCTTCCTGTGACGATAGCGTCTGAGCTGCACAGTGGTATCAAGAATACCTGTTGACACGGAGATGTCTACCGGCAGTATTTCACTCTCTGCAAGCTCGATCGAACCATACAACGGCATGATTACCCGCACGTCATGGTCAAGCTTCTGCAGGGCATGAGAAAGGGCGGTCACGACATCGGCGAGACCACCCGTTTTTGCAAAAGGAACAGCTTCACTGGTGATCATCAATATTCTCATACTCTCATTAGAGCATGTATGGATACGCTAGTCAAGAAAATGTAACAGTTGCGGATGAGGAAATATACTGCCGTTAACCGGTATTTCAGGACCTCTCAGACGTAGGCATTGCCCTCAAGCTCGTCGATATACTGGGATGCCTTGTGACTGGCTACCGCGCCCTCTCCGGCGGCTACGACAAGCTGCCGGAACGGGGTTGCCCTGACATCACCGACAGCATAGAGTCCCGGTGCTGCCGTCTCCATGTTCTGATCCGTTATGATGTAGCCGGTCTCATCCTTCTCAGCCATCTTTGCCAGGGAGGATTGCGGTATTGATCCGATGAAGATGAATACGGCATCAAATTCTTCACGATAATGACGGTCCTCGCTGTTGTCGTAGAGACTGACCTCAGTCAGCTTCATGCCGTTTCCGTGAATTTCCTCCACGACGTGGTTAAACCGGACTTCAATACTTGCATTGCGCATGACTCTGTCGGCAAGCGATTTCTGTGCCCTGAAACGGTCACGGCGATGCACCATCACGATCGAATCGCTTAATTTGGAGAGAAACATCGCCTCATCGCAGGCTGCATCACCACCGCCGACGACGAGCATCTTCTTCCCCCTGAAGAATGGTCCGTCACAGGTAGCGCAGTAGGAAACACCTCGTCCGGTATACTTATCCTCCCCGGGAACCGCAAGTTTTCTGTGCTTGGCACCGGTTGCAAGGATTACGGCATATGCGCGTCGTTCTCCCTTCGTGGTATCAAGAATGTACATATCCCCCTCCTTGCGGATGGAGTTTACTGTGGCACTGAGAATCTCTGCTCCGAAATTCTGGGCCTGTTCGGTAAAACGCTGCGTAAATTCAAACCCCGATATCTTATCGGGAAAACCGGGATAGTTTTCAAGATCATCTATGATCAGAGCCTGACCTCCCGGTGCCATCTCTTCAATCAGCAGGGTCTTTCTGTTTGCCCTTGCTCCGTACTGTGCAGCAGTCAAGCCTGCTGCTCCGCCCCCGACAATGATGATGTCGGCATCTGTATCTTTTGTTTCCATCTCGATAACCTCTCAGGATATATGTGTTAATAACTCTTAATGTACTATATATATCGTAATAAAAGTTAAAAAAGTAAAGGGATTCGTAGAGTAGGGGAGGTCTAGGGTCAGGTTGTACCTCGGATGTACTCAGGTCCCTGTGTAAGAGCATCAGTTTCACCGGCGGCAAGTCGCCTGTCTGCTACAGTGACTAGAGTCCCTGCAGCGGGAGAGAAGGGAAGCAGGATACTACGATCCTCAGTCATGAATTCACTTAGCTGTTCCGCCATCAGGGCTCCATCAGGGCCGCAGATCAACACATGCTCAATACAACTGAGATACTCGGTATAGAAGTCAGCTGCACCTATGTCAAGCAGCGGGGTAATACGGGTTCCGTTTCGGTACATGGCGGTATAAAAACGTCTCTTTCTTGCATCAATGGCAGGCAGGAGGATGGTATCGGGGGTGATCTCAGGTTTGGTTGCGAGAGCCGCCTCCACGTAGATATCCGGGGCTGAAACGGATACGACAGGTATGTTGAGTCCGGCTGCAATTCCCTTCGCCGTTGACATGCCGATACGCAGTCCGGTAAAAGAGCCGGGTCCACGGGAGCAGGCCAGCAGATCGACTTCCCTGAGGCCAATACCTGCTTCCCGGCAGAGAGTGATGATGGCCGGTACCAGAGCTTCCGAGTGGTGCAGCCCTATCTCCTCAAATTGTGTATGGCTGCCATGCTCTGTCTCCAGGGCGATGTCCAGGTACCGAGAAGCAGTATCGAATCCAAGAACGTTCACAGTGCTGCTCCCCTTACACGGATGATCCGTCTTCCGGCTTCATCCAAAGCTATATCGACAAAGATCGTTCTGTCAGGCAGATACTCGTCTATGATCTCGCTCCACTCGATCAGGACTACTGCAGAACCGTACAGGAGCTCTTCGGCACCAAGCAGGTCAAACTCCTCGGTGGAATGGATTCTGTACAGGTCAATGTGTACCAGCGGACAGGATCCCTCATACTCCTTGATGAGCGCGAAGGAGGGACTGGTGATCTGTTCCACTATTTGCAGCGAGGCGGCGATTCCCTTGCCAAGCATGGTCTTGCCGCTCCCGAGCGGGCCACGGAGTGAGACAATGGAACCGGGGACAAGGGTCTTGCCCAACCGCTCCCCGAAGGCAACGGTCTCTTCTGGAGATTCGGAGATGATTTCACATATGGATTGTGCTGAACGGTCCAAATTATCCATTATGCCCTGAAAGTATCCTGATATACTCCTGTGATACCGGATCATCCGGATCCAGGGCATGTGCCACCTGAAAGAATCGAAGGGCCTCCTCAGCATTACCGCGTTTCATCTCGAGGACGCCGAAGTTCGATATTATCTTGACATTCTCAGGCTCCAGTTCAAGGGCTTTGCGCAGAAACTGGACACTGTCGGTAAACTGTCCCAGCTCCATGGTGCAGATGGCAAGCTCGTTGTATATGTCGATATTTACTGCGCCGAGAGCAAGGCACTTCTGCAGGGCATCACTGGCCTCTGCATAGTTTGCCAGCTTTCTGTTGGCCCAGCCTCTGATGAACCAGGCGTTCCATACCTCGGGATTCCGGGAGAGATAGGTATCGATTTTTTCGATAGCTTCGTCTTCCCGGTTGAGTTTGATCAGATCAAAGGCCTCGGTGAAGATACTGTCATCATTGCTGCGTAGACTGATCTGCGCAAGTATCTCTGTAACTTCCTCGTTGCGCTCATCTTCGGGGGCAAGCCCGAGAAACAGTTCAAGATGTTCAGCTGCCGATGAGTGGTTCTCCACCTTGAGAAAGAAGTATCCGGCATGGATGTGCATTTCAGCAGAATCAGGATACCGCTCAAGCCCTCTCTGGTAGACACTGAAGGCCTTCTCGAATAATTCATCATAACGGGAGGAGGGGGTGTCCTTCAGTTTTACGGCCTGATCCTCATAGAGCAGGGCAAGATTGATGAACGTCGTATACTCTTCGGGAGCATAATGATTCAGGGCGAGGAATATCTCCTCGGCAATGTCATACTCCTTTTCTTCAGCCTTAATGATGGCTGTCCTGGTCAGCTCAGCTACCAGATTCGGTTGTACAGCCCTGATGAAAGAGCGGTAGTACTCAATATCTTCATGCTCAGGATTGTAGGCGAAGATCTTGAGCATGGCGGAGATGATCATCTCCCAGCTGAGATCGGTAATATCCCACTCCTGTTTACCCGGCGGTACTTCCACGGGAATGAGATGACTGCTGTCGATGGTGAAGTTGCCAATGGTCCGTTCGGTATCTTCAGGCAGGGATATAAATAGTATGTTCTGCAGGGCTGTATTTCCGTTGGTAGGTGATTTCATGGTATCTAATTCCGTCTTCATGCAGTAAAAAAACCCGCAATGCCGATCAAAACAGGATCTCTTGAACTTCCAGGTTCAAGTGGGTCCTCTATTTACTGCATCGTGTTCCGGGTAAACCGGGGCAATTCAACAGCAAAAAATGAAGTCCCTTATTAAAAGTTTGACCCAAGAGACGTATGTTTCTCCCGAACATCGCAGGCACAATTTTCTGCTCTATGATTTTCCGTCAATCTCTCTGGAAATCATCCGTATCAGATCAGTTGCCAGCTGATCCACCCGTGTTGATTCCTCAGCACCATCACGGGTTATTGTATCAAGTTTCTGTTTCGTTTCCAACAGCTCCTCGGCAAGAATCATATTCAGCAGCAGGCTGAGTATGCCGGGGTCGGTGATCAGGGACGCCTTCTTCAGTTGATCAGCCCGTTTTTCGACATAAGCAATTATTCCGGAAAGTGATTCCGGGGTAGCATCTGTTTTGATCGAGAGTTTCCTGCCGAGAATGGTGACTTTTACCACATGCTCTTCCATTCCGGAATCTCCTCAAACAGACCAGTTGCTGTTATTGAATCGGAATATCTTCGTCAGGTCCCAGGTTGATAATGATATCATCCAAAGGATCATCATCAGGCAGGCTGATGTCCTCGATTGCGGCACCATCCTGCGAGATGAAGGTATCGGCCTCTTCATACTCAGCGTTGGCAACTACTGCTGCCGTGTCGATTGTCTCTGCATCGACTCCGAGTATCTTCAACTCATCAAGGGCGTTGGATATGGACTCTTCAATCAGCTGTGTATCGTTTCCGAGACTCTTGGCAAAATCCTTGAGTTCATCATTGTGCATCTTCAGCATTTTCAGCTCTTCACGGAGGGCTGAGTTCTCATCACGTAATTTCTGGATAAGAATGACAGCTTTCTTGATACGTTCTTCCAGCAGCTGAACTTTATCGAGCGTCAGCATACTATCCCTCTAAACTCTTTTTTGCCTGGCTGACAAGTGCTGTGAAAGCCGTCTTGTCCTCAATAGCCATATTGGAGAGAGCTTTACGGTTGATTTCGATTTCCGCTTTTTTCAGACCGTGCATGAACTGGGAATAATTGAGTCCCTCTGCCTGCACGGCAGCTGATATCCTGGTTATCCAGAGGCGGCGAAAATCTCTCTTTCTTCGCTTCCTGTCCCGATAGGCATACTGGCCGGCCTTAACAACCGCATCCTTGGCGGTTCTGAGATTGGTAGAACGACGCCCGTAATAGCCTTTGGCATCCTTAAGTATCTTCTTTCTTCTATCTTTTCTTCGTGTTCCGTCTACTGCTCTAGGCATGGTAAGTACTCCTAAATAAACTAAAATTTGTAGGGCATCAGAGTCCGTGCTTTCTTTGTTTCCGGATCACTGAGGACATCATTGTGGCGTAATTTCCGTTTACGTTTGGAGCTTTTCTTGGTGAGAATGTGCCGGGTTCCCTGCTTTTTGTACTTTACCTTACCGGTACCGGTCACCTTGTACCGTTTGGCAGCAGATTTTCTTGTTTTCATTTTTGGCATAATACCTTTCCTTCAGTGTTCACAGGGAACAAGAACTCCCCCTGGAACTACTATGATAGTTTTATTGCTCGCAGTTTGCGGGCAAGCGTTAGCAACATAGCGTATTTTCTTTATAGTTTCAATAGATGAATAATGCAGTCGATTATTTCTTCTTTGATGGACTTACAATCATGGACATGAATCTGCCCTCCATCAATGGCGGGCGGTCCAGCGAATAGGCCACTTCCCTTTCATCAAGCATCGAAAGCACTCGTAACAGGACATCCTTTCCCAGCTCCGTGTGGGCAAGTTCCCGACCCCGGAACCGTATGGTCACTTTCACCTTGTTCCCTTCTTCCAGGAATTCGGTGACGTGCTTGGTTTTGAATGCCAGATCATGCTTCTCAATCTTGGGCTGCATGCGTATCTCTTTCAGCTTTATCTGGGTCTGGTGCTTACGGGCTTCCCGCAGTTTCTTTTCCTGATCGTACTTGAATTTACCGTAGTCAAGGATCTTACAGACCGGTGGTTTGGCATTCGGGGCAACTTCGACAAGATCCAGCCCGGCTTCGGTAGCAATTCGCATTGCCTCCTGTGTGGGAACAATACCACGTTGTTCTCCGTTTTCATCAATCAACCGTACCTCAGGTATCCTGATCTGATTGTTGATTCGTTGTTTCTTTGCAGCCAATCTTCCTCCTACTGTTCTCTGTTGAAACATCTGCATAACAGATTGCATAACCTGATCCCGCCTGCGGGATCAGGTCAGTATTTGCTGTACTCATGAAATATATCATGAAGTATCATCCGAGTCAAAGGTAATACTTCACTGTGCACGCAGCTGCAGGCCCTGTTTACCAGGAATACTGCAGCTGTCAGCCCAGCTGATCAAGCTTGACCGGCAGAGCCGAGTACTTGCTCGTTTTTCGCCTTGTACATCTCCTTGAGAGCGGCCCTAGCCGGTCCAAGGTACTTTCTCGGATCAAATTCAGATGGTTTTTCCGCCAATGTCTCACGGATGGCAGCTGTCATTGCCAGACGCCCGTCCGAGTCGATATTGATTTTGCACACTGCCGATTTGGCAGCCTTTCTCAGCTGTTCCTCGGGGATTCCCACCGAATCCTTCAGGGAACCACCGTACTTCTCGATCTTCTCCACATAGACTTGCGGGACCGAGGATGAACCGTGCAGTACAATCGGGAAACCTGGCAGCCGCTTTTCAATCTCTTCAAGGATGTCGAAACGGAGTGGGGGTGGGATAAGGACGCCCTCTTCATTGCGGGTACACTGTTCCGGTTTGAACTTGTTGGCTCCATGGCTGGTTCCGATTGAGATTGCGAGGGAATCCACACCTGTCTTGGCAACGAAATCCTCGACCTCTTCCGGTCTGGTGTAGGTTGAGTGCTCGGCAACTACATCGTCTTCAATGCCGGCAAGGACTCCGAGCTCGCCTTCGACCGTAACTCCGCGCGGATGGGCGTACTCGACAACTTTCTTCGTCAGGGCCACATTCTCTTCGTAGGGGAAGTGGGAACCGTCAATCATGACGGATGAGAAGCCGTTGTCAATACAGTCCTTGCAGGTTTCGAAGCTGTCACCATGGTCCAGATGCAATGCTATAGGTATCTCATACCCGAGTTCCTTCGCGTACTCGACGGCTCCACGTGCCATGTTGCGCAGCAGGTTAATGTTTGCATAGTCCCGGGCACCTTTCGATACCTGGAGGATGACCGGTGATTTTGTCTCAACACAAGCCTGGATGATAGCCTGTAATTGTTCCATGTTGTTGAAGTTGTACGCCGGAACAGCGAATCCGCCATCAACAGCCTTCTTGAACATTTCGGTTGTATTGGAAAGGCCCAACTCTTTGTATGATGTCATCTGTTACCCCTTTGTGTCTGGTTGAATATGACAGGCAATAACTGCTTACCTCACTACACACACTAAGGATTGCAGAAAATTGCCGGATGTGTGTATTTACTGATGAAATTACTTGAAACCGAACCGTTGGTCAAGGGCGAAGGGACGGAAAGCGGGCAATGTGGGTGATTGACCTTGAATTATCCAGCCTGATACACTTGGTGGTATGAGTACGGATTCGACTTCCCCCAGAACCATGCGTACCGCTTCAGCGGTTGCAGCAATCCTGCTACTTCTCGTCACACTCACCGGATGCGCCAAAGACAGGATAACGCTGCTCGCTGATGAGTATTTTGCAGCCGTTATTGCCGGAGAGGATGGGGAGTCGGATTACGGAGTGTTGAAGCGGGCAGCAAAGAGCGTGGGATACAGACTTGAAGTTGAAATTATTGAGTTTGATCCCCGTTCCGATACCGTTCCTCCAGAGGCTGCCGGGCAGCTGGAAGCAGCTGCTGAGGGTGGGGAGTTCCTGATTCTCTCTCCTCTGCTATCCTCCTATATGCTGATGGATCCGGAAGAGTCTTCGGCAGCAAGCTATCTGCGGCTGCTCCCTGCTGACAGAACGGTACTCTGGCTGCAGGATTCCTCTGAGGTTCCGACTGGATTTTTGGGGATCATCTGGCGTGATAGAAGTCAGGGTTGGTATGCCGCCGGCATGTATGCTGCCGACACGCACAGTGATGGTGGTGCACTCTCAGCACTCTGCCTTTCTGTGGATTTTCCCGAATCTGAGGTTGCTGCATCCTTCAGGGAAGGCCTGCTGGAGAGTTCTGCAGAGCTTCCCGAGCCCTTTTGCCGGGCTGCGGATGTGGATACCATGGAAAAGCAGCTGGCTTCTCTTCCGGGAACCGTTCTGCTTGGCCTTGATACCGGTTTACAGACGGAAGTGTTTCTTAGTAAAGTACAGAAGGGGAAAGTAATTCCAGTCGGGGAGTACATTGATACGCTTATTGGTGATAAGCTCCCCGGTATATCGATCAGGGATGACTTTGCCGGTACTATCAGCAATCTGCTGCTGCAGCTGCAACAGCAGGGAACCGGAACTGAATCGGTGAATTCCACCTGGCGAATCGTCTCCACCTTTGATCGGTGACAAGGAGTCCTGAATTGGATAGGAAAATGAAAAAAGTTGCAGTTTTGTTATGTATGGTTCTCATCCCGCTTTCAGCTGTTTCAGCCGTTGATTTTTCCATTTCTGTCCATGCCGGCATAGAACCCGGTCCGCTCAGTACTGTGGTACTTTCAGGCGGTGCGGACATGCGCATGATCGGCGGCAGGGGAGTCTTTGGATCTGCTGTATCGGTGGATTACCTTCCGTCGAACCCGAAGAACTACCATGCCACTCCGGGTGATCTGTTTCTCATTTCATCCTATGCCCTGGTGCAGGCATCCATTCTCTATGGTGATCTCACCTTCTATCTCGGACCGGGAACAAGCATCTATGTGATGCCCGGTACCGGTATCTTCTCCACCTTGGGTGAGGACGGGATTCTGCATGCCAGAGCGGGTGCTGCCTACAATCTCTATCCGCTGCAGCTGTTCCTTGAGGCTGAAATCGATATTGCACCGGCAACGATCACCTTCGATTTCGCCAATCCGCGGGTCAAAGTGGGAGTGGGTATCCTGCAGTAAGGTGCTCAGCTCTCCCGGTTGCCCGTAACGTCCAGCAGATTTGCATGGACCTGCCCGCACAGCTCCCCGATATCGACATTGCGTACATCCGCAACACAGGAATATATATACTGCATGGTTGCAGGGGTGTTCACCTTTCCCCGAATCGGAACCGGAGCGAGATAGGGGCTGTCGGTCTCCAGAAGAAGTCTGTCAGCGGGAACCTTGTTGACGGTATCCCGCAGCTCCTGATTACGCCTGTAGGTGATGTTGCCGGCAAATGAGATCATGTAGCCGAGGTCCAGCAGGGCCCTGGCCGTTTCCCAGCCTGATGAGAAGCAGTGGATGATCCCTGACCTTTCACAGGGATGTTCGGTAAGTACCCGGATGATATCACCATCGGCATCACGGTTATGGATAATGACCGGCAGCCCGTACCGGTTGGCAAGTTCCAGCTGGGCAATCAGCAGCTGCTCCTGCAGCTCTCTCGTCCCATACTCCCAGTACCAGTCCAGCCCGATCTCACCGATGGCAGCCGGTGATTCTGCCGCTACCTCATCTTCGAGCTGCTGGAGAATATTGTCCAGGGATGAACCTTCGGCAAGTTTCCCGGCATATCCCGGATATATTCCGGCGGCAAAGTTGATCGGGGGATAGGCTGAAAGAAGACGTCTCCTTTCAGCCAGGTCTCCCGGTGAGAGCCCGATATCGATGCCGCCCCCAAAGGAGCCCGCAAAGAGGCTGTCAAAGAGTTCCCCGACATCAACTCCCTTGGCTGACATATGGTCGGTGTGGAAATGTGAATCTATCAGGATCGTTTCATTGCTGTGCATACAGGGAGCATAGCGAATAACAGCCGTTATGACAATTCCAGTTGACCAACTGTATGAAGAGCAGTAGTATGTTGATACATTTTTCCATTGCCGAAGTGGTGGAATTGGTAGACACAGGGGACTTAAAATCCCCCGGCTGAGTAAGCTGTACGAGTTCAAGTCTCGTCTTCGGCATTTCCAGTTAAGCGCAACTCTCTGTATAACAGGGAGTTGTTTTTGTTAATGAGGAATATTGTCCTAAAATCCGCAGCAGGAAGTGCTGGAGCAAGCTGCTGTCTATTCCCTGATTTGCCTGGGGTAATACTGGTTAACCTGACCAGCCGGTGTCCGGATTCCACGTCATCGGTCCTGTATCATTCTGTGACCAGAATGGAGCCGAGAACCTGAAGATCTGCTTTATCACCTCTTCCATGGGCAAATCTGAGTACTCGTTTTGATGTTTTCTTGTGAAAGCGTTCCACTGTGTCTTTTTTGTTTTGTCTAGATAGACCTTGTCGGAAAAGACAATAGAAAACTGGGTTGGAAGTGTCGTATTACGCTTCTGGAATGTCTGATGTAGCGCATTCAGTAGATCGTGGAAGCTGAGATACATATCGTGTGAGGAGTGATTGGAAATTTTCTTTTATTGTCTGCTGAGGTTAAGCAGACGGGCCAATACGGAAGCTGCATGGTCTTTCCTGGGTTTATGGGAGCAGTTGAATAATCCTGATTTTAAAGGGGTCGAATTCGACTCCTTTAAGGTAACCGTCAAATCGCGAGACCTATCAAAAAAATAGCACCTCTGGCAAGCTAAGCACTGGAGGTACAATAAATGACGATTTCACACTATACACCACAGCAGCGGATTGATCATGCACGAGAATGCCTAGAAGGTTTGACGAGAGGCAAAACCTAACAATCGTATGCTATTGAACAGGGGATCATACCAAG
>CAZSBC010000057.1:0-18357 GCA_964605195.1 uncultured Spirochaetales bacterium
CGGGAGTCGGCGGTGAAGAAAAACAGGACTTTCGATTCTCCCTGGAGATAGTGTGCCGATACCAGTTTCATATCAAGTTTGTGCTGCTTTATCTTTTTCCGGCAGAGCTGAAATGCCTCCAGCTCCTTCACCCGGTTCTCCTCATACCGCTTGAGATCCTGCTCAGTTGCTACCCGGATCACTGTGTAGAGATTGCGCTTTTTCTCACCCTTATCCCGTTTCCGCCGCTTATTCTGCCTGCCCCGGCTGTCGGCTTTTTGCTGCTGCGGCTCGGAAGCACTCTCCGTGTTTTCAGGATTCCTGCCGCAATCTGTTGTCTCACACTCACTGCAGGAGCCGGATTCCCGCATCCTTCCCAGCACTATACCGATATCGTTGCCGTATCGGCTGGAAAAGAGGACACTGGCTCCCTTTTCAAGCTCATCCCCATAGCAGACCATATAGGATTCATTGGTACTGGGGTTCTTAACCAGGTAGCGGAGCATCTCTGACCGGGATTCCGCACCGTCATCCCGCATATCTATATCATTACCGACATTCTCTGTATTCATTATGGATCCTCTGGAGCACCACGTATCTATTGCTACGAATCCTCCGGAAAAATGATGCATAAAAATATCACGCCCACCTGGTAATGTCAAACGCAAGACAAAGCACTCCCTGCAAATTGCGGTGATGAATCGATAGCCTGCCTCTTTTAATAACTTTTATTTCATTCACTGGTTTTCCCAAGCATTTACCAATTGACGATAGGGCACCCGACGTGCTATTTTATATAGTGTCATAATCTGACAGCAAATCTTGATAATTAACGGACAGGTATATGCAGTATTTTGATACTCACGCTCATATCGGTCTGATCCATGAAGATCAGATTGAACAACTTCTCATAATTCAACAGGCCAAGCGGGCAGATGTGAAACACATAGTCAGCATCTGCAACAGCTTGGGCGATTTCTTTCAGGTATATGACAACCTCAAGACGGCATCCAATGTCTATCATGCAGTCGGTGTATCCCCATCTGAAGTCTTTAATCCCGGTATAGACTGGGAAACCAGGGTCTATAAAGGGGCCGGATTCGACAGAGTTGTCGCCATCGGGGAGATCGGGCTCGATTACTACCGCAAATTCGGCAACAAGAATTCACAGATAGAGCTGTTTATCCAGCAGCTTGATATCGCCAAGAAGCTGGAATTGCCGGTTATCATTCACAACCGTGAAGCCGGAACCGATATCATGAACATCCTACGTGACAGAATTTCTGAACAGGGCGGTATCCTGCACTGCTATTCGGAGAACTGGGCATATGCCAGACAGGCAATTGATCTGAACCTCTATATCTCCTTTGCCGGCAACGTCACCTACAGAAATGCGAAGAACCTCCACGAGACTGCTGCCAATCTTCCAATGGACCGTATCCTGATTGAAACGGAGAGCCCCTTCATGGTGCCCTCACGCTACAAGGGGAAACGGAACAAACCGGCATATCTGAGTGAGGTGGCCAAGGCAATTGCCGAAATCAGGGATGAACCCCTCGAAACAGTAGCCCAGGCACTGTATGAAAACAGTATGCGGGTCTTCGGCCTCTCGGAGTAAGCTGCATCAGTGAAGGGACTGTTCCACCCGGTAACCATCGGAGAGCTAACTATTCCCGGAAATCTGTTTCTTGCACCGCTTGCAGGCTTCACCGATCGGGCCTTCCGCTCTGTCTGTAGTGCATACGGGGCATCACTGACATTCTCTGAGATGGTCTCCGCTGAAGGGCTTGCAAGGAGCAGTGAAAAGACAAGAGAGCTTCTGCAGCGGGCCGGCAATGAGCACTGCTTTGCCGTCCAGCTCTTTATGAGCACACCGGAGCAGGCCCTCCGGGCACTCCCTCACGTCATTGCCGTCAACCCGGACATAATCGATATAAACTGCGGATGCCCCGTACCGAAGGTGGTAAAGACCGGTGCCGGGTCTGCATTGATGAAGCATCCTGAAACCATCCATGCCATCGTAAACGGCATCAGCGCCTCCTGTGATATCCCCGTTACCGTGAAGATACGACTAGGATGGGACAACTCCTCCCGGAACTACCTGGAGGTCGCCGATGCTGCTGTAAGCGGCGGTGCCTCCCTTTTGACAATGCATGCCCGCACCCGGGCGCAGGGCTATTCGGGAACCGCTGATATTTCGCATCTGGCTGTCCTGAAGCAGGCAGTCAGCGTGCCGGTGATCGGATCAGGGGATCTCTTCTCTGCTGCCTCGGCAAGGGAGATGCTGGAACAGACCGGCATTGACGGTGTGATGTTTGCCAGAGGAGCAATCGGCAACCCCTTTATCTTCACCGCTACCCGGCATCTGCTGGAGCATGGCAACGAACTCCCCTCCCCTGGTCCGGAGGAGCGGATTGCTCAGCTGCTTGCTCATCTTGATGCCGTCATTCTGGCCAAGGGGGAAACCGTAGCCTGCCGGGAGATGCGCAAGCATGCCGGGGCCTATATGAAGGGATTACCCGGAGCTTCACGGATACGCAGGGAAATTGTTACAGCTGCGACGAGAGAAGAGTATCGCGCCATTCTTGAGACCTATACATGCCAATCCTGATCTGTTCCAGGGGGGTTGCCGGTAGTGGTTGTGCTTATTGACCAAATATAGTCTGAATGATAGGCTTTGGTTCACGGAATGGGGGGCATCACCATTGAAAATACTAGTTCTTGGATCCGGTGCTAAAGACCATGCAATAACCTGGTTGTTCTCGAAGAGCCGGAGAATCAGCGGGCTGTACATAGCACCGGGCAATGCCGGTACTGCTACACTGGGAACCAATTTATACGATATAGATCTCAGCAACCCGGAATCGGTGGCAGAGGCCTGCAGGACGTATGATATCTCATATGTCTTTGCGGGAACTGAGACGCCGATTGCTGCCCACGTTCCCGATTATCTGCGTTCACTGGGCATTTCGACCTTCGGCGCATCAAGCAACGCATTGGCACTTGAGAATGACAGAAGTTTTGCCAGGGCCTTCTCGGACTCCTATGATATCCCCACCTCACATTACTCCTCATTCTCCTCAACAGCGACCTTCAGGAAATACCTGGAAGCCAATCCGGGGATGCGCATGGTCATCAAGAAGAACGAGATCGCACCGAGTCGGGTGATGCTGGACTCGGCCGACCCGAAACAGCTGATGGAGTTTGCTGAGAGCCTGCTTGAACAGGGCGATATCATTGTTGAGGAGCATCTCAAGGGTATGTCCATCAGCCTTACCGTACTGATGGATGAACGGGGATACAAGATTCTCCCCATTTGTTCGGATTACAACAAGTCGGGAGAGAACGACCGGGGAGAGGCTACCGGCGGTATGGGATCCATCTGCCCGGTACCCATTGTCAAAAGTACCCTCGAAAAACAGATCATAGAGACTATCATAGAGCCTACCTTTACCGGCCTGCGGGAAGAAAACCTGATGTACAAGGGAGTGCTTATCTTCAGCCTCATACTGACTGATGACGGCCCCAGGCTGGTCGACTACCATGTCCGGTTTAACGACCCTGCCACCCAGGCTATGGCACCACTGATCCAGTCGGATTTTGTCGACGTGATCATGTCCATGGAGAACCAGGAGCTTGACAGTTTCAATCTGGAGATATCGGACCAGTCATCCGTTGCCGTAGTGGTGGCCAGTGAAGGTTACCCCTCCAAGCCCGTGACGGGAAGAGTCATAGAGCAGTTGCCCAATTTCCTCCATAACCTGAGTGATTCCGGGGACTCCATGCTCTTCTACGGTGCCGTTGACTACTGCTCACAGCCCGATAGAGAACTCTGCACCAACGGCGGTCGATGCTTTACGGCAGTCTCACTGGGAACCAACATCATAGAGGCCAACAGCAGAGTTTACAATCTGGTGGAGCAGGTGCAGTTCTTGGGAGCCTGGTTCAGGAAGGATATCGGCAACAAGTTCTTTGAGGAGTAGCAGTCACCTGCTCCGCAATGCTCCCCCGCTGCGCTGACGGCCAATCTCATACATGATAATACCAGCTGCCACCGAAATGTTCAGCGAATCGATATGCCCGTCAGTGGGAACCGATACCATACTGTCACAGCTCTTCTCAACAAGTGTACTGATTCCCTTACCCTCTGCACCAAGCACTATCACGCTCTTTCCGGTGAGATTCACGGTATCAACCGGTCTGCCCCTCATATGGGCTCCGTAGACCCAGTATCCATGCTCCTTCAGTCGCTGCAGCGCCCTGACCATATTGGTGACTGATGCATAGGGAACATACTCAGCAGCCCCGGAGGCTACCTTGAGTACTGTCTGATTCATCCTGACACTGCGCCGTTCGGGCAGCAGCAGCAGATCGACTCCAAAGAGGTCGGCACTGCGCAGCACAGCCCCGAGATTGTGGGGATCAGTTACCCCGTCCAGGGCAATAACCAGGGAGTTATGGCGTTCACTGTTGGCTTCAAGAAAAGAGCTCAGGTCCCGGGACAGGGGGACATTGCTGCCGCCTTCGATGATCAGGAGCGCTCCTCGGTGATTGCTCCCACCACTGAGCTGGTCAAGTTCCGCAACCCCGCTTTCGGAGACGGGTATCCCCACAGATTTTGCCAGCTCGATCAGCTGGATGTTGCGCTTATGGCTGGAGCGGTGCACATACAACGTGGCACGGGAGGCTTTGCTGCGCAAGGCTTCCGTAATCGCATGGAATCCGATAATAACCCGCATGGTTACAGATCCGAGAGGGAGATCGGATCAGGCGCCTTGTCCTCTCCGAGTACATCGGCAAGCTCCCGCATAAGGGCCTTTGCCTTCATATTCAGCCGTTTCGGGGTCACGATCTGCAACTTGATATACATATCACCCCGGTTATCCCTGCTGTTCAGGTAGGGGACCCCTCTTCCCTTGACCCGCAGCATTTTTCCGTTCTGAACACCGGAGGGGATTTTCACCTTGATTCTCCCGCCGTCGATGGTCTGCACTTCAAGATCCCCACCAAGAGAAGCCTGCGTCATGGAGATGGGGATGACGCAGTAGAGATCGTTGCCGTCCCGTTCGAAATACTTGTGCGGTCGTACCGTGACATAGACATAGAGATCCCCGGCAGGCCCGCCGTTGGGACCGGCATCACCCTGCCCCGCCAGGCTGATCCGTTTACCCGAACTGATACCCGCCGGGATATTCACCTTGATCTTCTGCTGCTTCTTGGCCAGACCGGTTCCGCGGCATGAGGTGCAGGGATGTTCAATGACATACCCCTCTCCGCCGCAGCTTGGGCAGGCCGAGGCTATGGAGAAGAACCCGGAATTGCGTCGCACCTGACCTGTTCCGCCGCAGGTACTGCAAACCACGCGTCCGGATCCGGATTCTGCCCCGGAACCACCGCAGTGGGAACAGGCGACATTGTGGATGTAGGTAATTTCGGCCTTTGTTCCGAAAACAGCGTCCTTGAAGTCTATGTCGAGATTATATCGGAGATTGGATCCCCGTGAAGGGCCGCCCGGCTCCCGGCTCCCGCCTCTGGTTCTCCCGCTCCCACCGAAGAAGGAGTCGAAAATACCGCCGAAATCACCGAAGATGTCACTGAAATCCCTGAATACGGAGGAGTAGTCATGCGCCCCGCCGTTCATTCCGTCGAGGCCGGCAAAGCCGAACTGGTCATACGTCGAGCGTTTCTGGGAATTGCTGAGCACCTCATAGGCTTCGGTAGCCTCCTTGAAACGGGCTTCAGCCTCCGTATCCCCCGGATTCTTGTCGGGATGATACTTGATGGCCAGCTTCCGATAGGCCTTCTTGATCTCATCTGCCGATGCATCCTTCTGCACTCCCAGGACTTCGTAGTAATCTCTCTTAGCCAACGCTTCCCTTCCTCTCCATACAATCTATTCCGCAGCCCCACAACCGCACGCATTCCACTATCAGGCAAACCATCCGCACAAGCACAAGCCCTTCCTCTGCTTAAGATACAGGGAAGGGCTGTAACACTCAGTACAATCTATCAGTCGTCAACAACTTCAAAATCAGCGTCCTCGACATTATCGCTACCAGCTGACTGTTCCGCATCTGATCCGCTGTCCTGGGCCCCAGCTTCTGAGCCCGGCTGCTGCTGAGCAGCCGACTGCTTGTACATCTCTTCGGCAAGCTTGTAGGAAGCCTGCTGCAGGGCTTCAATCTTTGCACGGATCGTCTCAACATCACCAGACTCAAGTACCGCGCTGAGATCACTCTTCGCCTGCTCGATTGCAGCCTTATCGCTCGCTGAAACCTTGTCACCGAACTCCTTGAGCGACTTATCGGTGGAGTAGATCAGGTTGTCGGCTTCATTGCGGACCTCGATCTTTTCACGCTCTTTCTTGTCCTCGGCAGCGTGCATCTCGGCCTCCTTGACCATCTGGTCGATTTCACTCTCGGAAAGGCCAGAAGATGATTCAATTCGTATCTTCTGCTCCTTGCCGGTACCAAGGTCCTTGGCTGAAACGTGCACGATACCGTTGGCATCGATATCGAAGGTCACCTCAATCTGCGGGACCCCGCGCGGCGCCGACGGAATACCGATCAGATCGAACTTACCGAGGGTTCTGTTCATGGAAGCCATCTCACGTTCACCCTGCAGTACGTGGATAGATACAGCAGTCTGGTTGTCCGCAGCAGTGGAGAAGGTCTGACTCTTTCTTGTCGGGATCGTGGTATTGCGCTCGATCAGCTTGGTGAATACGCCACCGAGGGTTTCGATTCCCAGGGAGAGCGGCGTCACGTCAAGCAGCAGGACATCCTTCACATCACCACCGAGGATGCCACCCTGAATGGCAGCTCCCATGGCAACAACTTCATCAGGATTAACGCCCCGACTCGGGTCGCGCTTGAAGAGATTCTTGACGGCTGCCTGGACCGCAGGAATCCTGGTGGACCCGCCGACCAGGATGATCTGGTCAATCTCATCCGGAGTCACCCCGGCATCCTTCATGGCCTTCCTGCAGGGCTCCTTGGTTTTATCGATGAGATCCTCAACCATCTGCTCGAACTTGGAACGGGAGAGGGAGATCTGCAGGTGCTTCGGACCGGAGGCATCTGCGGTGACAAAGGGAAGGTTTATATCGGTGGACTGCCGGCTTGACAGTTCGATCTTGGCTTTCTCGGCAGCTTCGCGCAATCGCTGGAGAGCCATGCGGTCACTGGAAAGGTCAATCCCGCTCTCAGCCTTGAAGGAGGTTACCAGCCAGTCAATGATACGCTGATCAAAGTTATCACCACCGAGATGGGTATCTCCATTGGTTGACTTCACCTCAAAGACACCATCACCCAACTCAAGAATTGAAATATCAAAGGTACCGCCACCGAGGTCATAGACGGCGATCTTCTCTTCATGGCTGCCGTCCTTGCCGAAACCGTAGGCCAGCGAGGCCGCTGTCGGTTCGTTGACAATGCGTTTCACTTCAAGACCGGCGATCTTCCCGGCATCCTTGGTTGCCTGCCGCTGGGCATCATTGAAATAGGCCGGAACAGTGATCACGGCTTCCGTGACGCTCTCTCCAAGATAGTCCTCGGCTGTCTGCTTCATCTTCTGCAGCACTGCAGCCGATATCTCCTGGGGAGAGTACTCCTTGCCCTGCGCCTCAACCCGCACTTCATTGCTTGCGGACTCCTTGATCTTATAGGGTACCATCTTGATCTCCGAAGGCACTTCGGAATAACGGCGTCCTACAAAGCGCTTGATCGAGTAAATGGTATTCTCCGGGTTCGTCACAATCTGGTTCTTGGCCGGCTGGCCTACCAGACGTTCTCCCTTGCTTGTGAAGCCCACTATGGATGGTGTGGTCCGCTGTCCCTCCGAATTCTGGATAACAACCGGTTCACCACCCTCCATAACCGCAACACATGAATTTGTGGTTCCTAAGTCAATGCCAATGATACGTCCCATCTATCTTTCTCCTTCTACCTCTAGCAATATGCAATATGTACACAAGCAGGTATGTGACTCACCGGAAGGCTGTCACGCATCCCTTCCGGGCAGCTCCTGCAGAATCCCCGTTCAATTATCCTCTTCGGCCTTCTCCTCCGCCTCTTCCGCGGCTTTGGGGACACCGACCTTCACCTTGGCATGCCGCAATACCCGGTCATGCAGAAAATATCCTTTCTGGTAATCCTCGACCACCGTCTGCGTGCTGCACCCGTCGCACTCCTCCATCATGAGGGCTTCATGCTCCTGGGGATCAAACTCCTTGCCGACAGTCTCCATACGTTTCAGGCCCCAGTTCCGCTCCAGCATACCGACAAACTGTTTCTCAATCAGCTTGATCCCGGAGAGGAAACTCTCGAAATCGGTGGAACTTTCGGCGGAGCCGATGGCCCGTTCAAAATCATCAATGACGGCTACCAGGTCATTCAGCAGGCCGGTATTGGCATACCTGATGGCCTCATCCTTCTCCCTGAACATCCGTTTCCTGAAATTGTCAAAATCGGCCTGTTTACGCAGCAGCTGGTTCTTCAGCTCAGTCTGCTCCTCTTCAAGCACAACAATCCGTTCCTGCAGTTGCAGGAGCTTCTGCTCCTCAGCAGCAAACTCCTCGTCTGAACTCTGCTCCTCCTGAGTTTCGGAAACCATCTCATCTGCAGCTTTGTCTTCTGCAGATTTCTCCAGTGCATCATCAGCAGCGGCTCTCTTGCCATTCGCTGCTGCAGTATGTTCCTTCTCAACCGCCATGAAAATCCCCTATATACATTTTTAGCCCCATTAGTATTCTTGAGCTTTGGTTTCTATATCAGACCTGTTAGAACCCACCAGACAGGGTTGACGAATACGCGGTTTTCCCACCCGTATTGCACAGTAAAAATACTAATATAATTCTTTCGACGTCAAGTGATTTTACAATATTATTTTGTCTCTATGTGCAGCTCAGGAAAGGTAATAGTGCCATGGCTGGCCGGGAATAGCGGGAACGCCCTGATCCGGGTGCTGAATTACCGGGTGAAATCCATGAGCTCCAGAATAAGCTCCACTTCTCCCCTCGGGATACCGGTTTTCTCGGAGATGGCAGCAGAATCCAAACCCTCTCCGGCATACTTTGCAACTATGTCACGCTTGGTAAGCTTCTCCTCAATCTCGGCCAGTTCAGCTTCATCAATGGAGAGCTCATCATCGTCATCAAAGTAAATCTCTTCACTGTCAGGGTCCTCATCATCATCCGGTTCCAGATCCGCATATTCAGGCTCTTCATCTGCTTCTGCCCCGCTGTCGACAGCTTCCTGCTCATCGAACAGTTGCCCGGACTGGATCTCGGGCTCCTGCGGCGTTGCAGGCTCTTCAGGTTCCTGTAGCTCCCCGATCGGGGCAGGGTTCTCTTCCTCCGTGAAGGGGACTACCTCTGAACCAGCCGTATCAAACGTTTCGGGCATCGCTTCCTCTTTCTCGACCTGTTCAGGAAGGGGTTCGGACTCATCCCTAGAGACCTTCACCTGACGGGCGCGCTGTTCCATTGCAGCAGTAACCTCTGCCAACAGGGCCTCGGCACGCGAATGCATATCGGCAGTTATATTCTCGGCCAGCTCGGCCCCGATTATCTCCGTCCTGCGACGGAGCTCTTCGGCCTGCCTCCTGCTCTCCTCATCAGTATACTGAGCTATCTCTTTCCTCGCGGCAGCTAGCAACTCCCTGATCTGTTCCGCCTCGCCTATCCAGGCATCCACCTTCACCCCGGCACTCTCCAGTTCGGCAATCTCCGGCTCAAGTTTCTGCAACCGTTTCTCTGCCTTGACCGTAAGCTCCTCCAGTTCATTGAGGATACGATGATAATGCGACATGTATGACTGCAGCTTTTGGAGATCCTCGGCATGCTTGTCCAGGTCCCCGAGAGAGCTGTCGATTCGTTTGAGGAGCGACTCAACGCCAATCTCATGCTCCTGAATGGAATCCTCCATGGCCTCGACTGTCGTACGCATCTTGTGGAACTTCTCGTCCAGCTCATACTGCATATTCTCCATCAACGCCTTGACCAGATGAATCTGTCGATCCTTTCGATCAAGCTGGCGGTAGAAGATGATAATGAACAGCGTGATCAGAAACAGGACAATATCGATGACTATATACAATACAGGGTTCATGGGACCTCCAGTCTGGTTCATCCTCAGGACCTACCCCTCAACCGGATCACCCGGCAGGATAGTACTGACAGTCTAGCCAATTGCAAAACAGGCAAACACGAAAACATATGCCCAGCAGCACCGATTGGCTGGGAAGAGCTCCTGCAGCATGCAGTCATGTTGCAGGGAGCTCTGTCTATTTTCCTTTACATTACGGTACTTGTCAACAACGACGGCAACTCTCCATACCGTCTGAATATGATATCTGCAAGCGGATATCTCCTTTCTGCATGGAACGTTGGAGAGACTATCAGTGCTGTCTTCATTCCTGCTGCCCGCGCCCCGATGATATCCTTTTCGTAGCTGTTCCCCACATAGAGGATCTCTTCAGGATCGAACCCGAGGGTTTCGGCAAGATAGAGGAAGGGCTTCCCGTCCGGCTTCAGATACCCGGTCTCCTCTGAACAGCAGAAGGCATCCGAAATATCGGCGATTCCGAGTGCCTCCGGTTTGTTTCCCAGGGGGAAATCAGAGAGCAGTCCCGTCTTCAGCCCCATATTCCGCAGCTCCAGCCAGGCCTGCCTGACACCCCGGAAAGGTTTTATGGTGCGGTAAAGCTGCTCCCAGCGGCCGTAGATCTGGTTGCGGATACGCTCCTGAACCCCCTCTATGGAAGCCGGGTCGACATGCATGCTTCCCATTGACTGGAGTACCGCCGCTGCCTGCCTGGTACGGAAACCCTGTTCCACATCCTCCCCCGTCAGGCTGGCATTGCGCAGTATCTTTCTCGCCCTGCCGTAGTGGTATATCAGTCGCGGAGTATGCAGCAGCAGGGGAAAGGAGCGCAGATACATCTGCCCTTCAGGATAGAGAGTACCATCTACATCAAAACCAACAGCCCGTATCGGCACAAGTGACTCCTGCAGCAGCAGACCGGAAAGGTCTGGTGGTATTACTACGCTAACTCCTCCGTTCCCTGAGGTGTATCTCTAGGGGAACTGAAGTAAACCCAAGATCCTTGCGTATCCTGTTCTTCACATACTGCAAATACCCTTTCGGGAATCCCTTGACATGATTCACAAAGAGCAGGAAGTGGACAGGATTGGCACTGGTCTGGGTTCCATAGAGAATTTTATAGTAAGTACGCGAACCGCGGGGGATCTGATACTGTTCAAGCCAGTCCTTCAGGGCCTTGTTGAAACGCCCCGTATCAACCCGCCTGTTCAGCTGCCGCCAGACAGCCCAAACTGTATCCAGCAGCTTTTCCGCTCCGTCACCCTCAAGGGCGGAGATGGGAACCAGCGGAGCGAAGTTGAGGATGGGAAAGACAAAACGGGTCCGGTCCTTGACCGCTTCCAGCTGGTTGGGAATATCTCTGATAAGGTCCCACTTGTTTAGCACCAGCACCGCTCCCTTGCCCTTCCCGACGATCATGCTGGCTATCTTCTTGTCCTGCTCGGAGAGTCCTTCCGTCGAATCTACCATGATGAGAATGATATGCGCTTCATCAATTGAGCGGATAGCCCGGTTGACCGAGTAGAACTCGACATTCTCACCGACCCGCTTCTTTCGCCGTATCCCGGCGGTATCGAGAATCCGGTAGTGGGTGCCCCTGTATGTAAAATGTCCGGTCACGACATCCCTCGTCGTTCCGGGAATGTCGCTGACAATGGAGCCGTCCGTTCCGGTAAGCAGGTTTACCAGGGTGGATTTCCCGGTATTCGGCTTACCCATAACGGCAATCCTTATGGGGTTATCCGCAGTCCCGGCAGGCAGGCTTTCACCACTCTCGTCACTGCCTTCAGCAGCAGGGATATCCTGCTGTTCATACGGAGCTTCGGTTATTCCGAGCAGTTCGATGACAGCATCCTCAAGTTCACCTATCCCCAGCCCGTGTTCGGATGATATCCCCAGCACGTGAGTAAATCCGAAGGAGTAGAATTCATACACCAGGACATCCCGGGCAGGAGTGTCGACCTTGTTCACGGCTACGAGGACCTTGTCACTGTAGGGACGCATTCTCTCGATCAGATCTTCATCCTCAGGCGTGACCTCGGTGGCATCAACCATGAGAATGACCAGATCCGCCTTTTCCAGCATGGCGTAGCTTTTCCCGGTCACCAGGGAATCAAGCCCCGCCTGCTCGAGTTTTACCCCGCCTGTGTCCACCAGCGTAAGCGGATTGCCAAGCAGGCTCCACTCTGCATAGACAGGATCCCGGGTGACGCCGGGAGTCGGGTCGGTAATTGCCTTGCGTTTTCTGATCAGGCGGTTGAAGAGGGTGGATTTCCCCACATTGGGTCGCCCGGCTATGACAACAAGCGGTTTGCCGTTATCAGGTGCTGAAGATATCAAATCGCTCATCCGCCCATTCCCGTATTAGTCTCTGGATCTCCTGGCTGGAATCCAACTGAATCACCCGGTCTGCCAGTTCCTTTGTCTCTGACCCAGTAACTGATCGAATGATCTTCTTAACTTCCAGTATGCCGGTGGGACTCATACTGAACTCATCCAGCCCCATCCCGAGCAGGAGTATGGCAGACAACGGGTCGGATGCCATTTCACCGCACATGGCAACGGGAATCCCTGCCCTGTGGCCATTGTCAATGATCATTTTTATGAGGCGCAGCACCCCGGGATGAAAGGGGTCGTAGAGGTAGGCAATCTTTTCGTTACCCCGGTCAACTGCTATCGTATATTGAATCAGATCATTTGTCCCGATGGAGAGAAAATCGACTTTGCGGGCGATTATGTCGGAGATGATGGCCGCCGAGGGGACCTCTATCATGGATCCCACCTGGATGGAGTCGGAGAAGGGATAGTTGTGCCGCCGGCACTCATCCTTGGCCTCTTCAAGCACCTTCAGCACATCATCAAGCTCGTCAACCCCGCTTATCATGGGAAACATGATACGGAGATTGCCGTAGACGGAGGCCCGCAGCATCGCACGAAGCTGCGTCCTAAATATATCCTTGCGTGATAGGCAGAAACGTACTGCCCGCCATCCCAGAATCGGGTTTTCCTCATCGAAATCATCAATTCCCGGTGTGATCTTGTCACCGCCGAGGTCAATGGTCCGTATCGTTACCGGTCCCCGGTCCTTGAACTTCTTCAACACGTAGGCATAGGCCTCAAACTGTTCCTCTTCATGGGCAGCGTCATTGGCATGCATGAAGAGGAACTCAGACCGGTAGAGCCCCACCCCATCGGCTCCGTGGGAGAGGGCGGAGTCGGATTCCTGCGGCAGCTCAATATTCGCTTTCAGCTGCACCCGCTGGCCATCCTGTGTAGCGGCTGGGAGGTTGTAGAGGGTCAGCAGATCCTCTTCATGCTGCTCCCATTCGATAATCCGCTCTTTGTACATCTTGACGACCGAGACCCCCGGCCTGAGAATGACCGTGCCGTGATTGCCGTCAACAATAATGGTATTTCCGTTGCGAACCTTCTTTGATACCGTTGACAATCCAAGCACAGCCGGTATCTCGAACGACCTGGCCAGAATAGCGGTGTGTGAGGTTTTCCCCCCCGCATCAAGCACAATTCCCTTGATGAACTGCTTGTTCATGGTGAGCACTTCCGAGGGAAGCAGGTTCTGGGCGACAACAACGACTTCCTCTTCTATATCAGCCAGAGATGTCCGCTCCAGATACATCAGGTGATGGAGTATTCGGCTCTGCACATCGATAAGGTCCACTGTCCGTTCCCTGAGATACTCATCACCGGCCGCTTCAAGGGTACCCGCCATCATGGAGATGGTGGCCTCCACAATCTGTTCGGCATTCCTGTTTTCAGAGCCGATCCCCTGAATCACCTGATTCCTGAGATCCGGATCGTCAATCATCATGATATGGGTATCAATTATCTTACGGTCATCAGTACCGCTCCCAGCGGTCGTTTTCCGGGCAATTTCCACAAGATCAGCCCTGACTTTTTCCAGGGCTATCTCAAACCGGGCAATTTCACCGGCAACCTCCTCAGGATCAATGGTGTAGGAGGGTACATTCAGTGTGTTTGATGAATAGAGGAAGACTTTCCCTATTGATATTCCCTGCGAGGCGGGAATCCCCTTCATGATTCGCATAGTATACACACTATAAGCACTTTTATGGTCTGTGTCAAACTCGAATGACTCCGGATCGGTCACCGGACTGCATAACTGTTCTTGCACAATTGCACTGGTGCAGAATATACTTGTTTCATGATTCCTCCCGACTACCCAGATCCAGGCGAGCGTATCCCGCTGTATCTCTGGATACTGCTCATTGCCGTCGTCATTGTAACCCTCGTTGTAGGCATCCCCCGGATACTGTCTAGTTACCGGGAGTCGGGACTTGCCGAAATTGTGCACTCCTACCGGAGTGAGCAGGCCAGCCCTGATGACGAGGGAGTCGCGGCAACCCTCTTCTTTCTCTCAGAAGGTGCCGATGGAGCAGTTGGCTTGGCTGAGCAGCAGGTTCTCATCAGGGAAGGCAGTGGGCTAAACGCTATCCTCGAGCGCCTCTTTGCCGGTCCCGACCTGGCAATGCTGCAGAAGGGGTTCATCACTGCCATCCCGCAGCAGGCTTACCTGACAGGCAGTTCCATCGTGGATGGAGTATCCTTCGTGGAGGTTGCCGAGGGATCATTCACCGGAGAGCGAGATACTACGTTTCAGGGCCTTGGCAAAGACTCGCTGGGCTTGGCAGTCGAGCAGGTTCGGCGCACTGTACTTGCCAACAGGTCCGTGCGGGAGGTGATCGTCATCTCAGGAGGCAACATCATTGGGACTCAGGAGAGCCCCTGAAGGAACTTTTTGACTGCTGCGTCACCGTCTTCTCCGGGACTGCCGCAGGGAGCAGCATCGGGATACCTGCTGCTGTCGGCAAGCAGGGCAAGGAATTCCCGGTTACCCTTTCTGCCGGTAATCGGTGAGGTCAGAAGCCCGACTGCAGTCACAGCCTCTGCGGCAAGGTTCCGCAGGGTTGCAGCCAGGACGCTCTCCACAAGGTCCTCATCATGAATCACTCCGGAGAAATCCTCCGGGGCTTCATATTCATCCAGTTCGAACTGCGGTTTTATGAGCGCTATCATCCAGTGCTGGCTTGTCAGGGATAGTACCTTGCCGGCTGCCCCCCGAATTGAGCGGAACGAGAGATCTGCAACGGCAGCATCGGGGAGGGGGTTCAGGGAGTCAACTTGCATGATATTTGTACGTTCCATTACCGTGACCCGTTCATCACTGCGCAATCTGTAGCTCAGCTGATTATAGCCCACGTCAACGGCATAGACCCCCTGAGCTCCATGCTGCAGGAGGCAGTCGGTAAACCCGCCTGTCGATGCACCGGCATCCAGCATCAGCAGTCCTGTTACTGATATACCCCATCTCTCAAGGGCATACTCCAGCTTTTCCCCGCCCCGGGAAACAAATCTAGCCGGGGCTATGGCAAGGAGGGCATCCTCGGCGACCATTTCTCGGGGATTCATGATCCGCCCCCCGTTGACCAGCACTTCCCGGCAGAGAATCATCCCGTACAGCTCTTCCCGGGAATAGAGAGGGAACTGAGCTGCAAGCAGCTCAAGGAGCGGCCTGCGACGCATGTCAGAAGCCCATTTCGCGGGAAAACCGCTCGATCGAATCCGCCCTTCCCGATTCTGCGTCCACGGTGAGGACAACTCCCTGGATAGCAGCCGGGGCATCAATGATCTTGTTTCGCAGTGGTATCTGGGTCTGCTGCCGCTCAACCGATATATCGGGACGGCTGCCAATTACGCCCATGACAGGTCCTGTCATCCCCAGATCGGTGATATAGGCGGTGCCCTGGGGAAGGATACGTTCGTCAGCAGTCTGTATATGGGTATGCGTACCCACTACTCCGGCCACCTTTCCGTCAAGGTAGAGTGCCAGCGCCTCCTTCTCCTCGGAGGACTCGGCATGAAAGTCAATTAGTATGATGGAGTCCCTGATCTCATGCCTGTTGACCAGCTCGCGGGCAGACCGGAAGGGACAGTCGATGGAACTCATCTGAAGACGTCCCTGCAGATTTATCACAGTGACCGTATGCCCATGCACCTGCTGAATGACATACCCTCTCCCGGGAGCCGAGGGGGGGTAGTTATGCGGCCTCAACAGCCTGGTCTCCTGCTTCAGAAGCGGCAGGATCTCATCCTTCTGCCAGATATGGTTGCCTGATGTAAGGACATCGATTCCGGCGGCATAGAGGTTGTTGGCCACCTCGGGAGTAATCCCGAATCCGTCGGAAGCATTCTCCCCGTTGGCAATGACGAAATCGACCCGGTAATCTCTGATGAGCTGTTTCAATCCAATAAAAACAGCCCTGTTTCCGGGCTGTCCGCAGATATCACCTAGAAACAGGACTTGTAGCTTCTTTCCTGACATAAACTTGTTTAACTACCTTTGCTCAAGCTGCTGATACGCTCAGCTACCTGGCATACTCAACTACACGCATCTCCCGGATAATTGTCACCTTGATGCGACCCGGATAGCGCATTTCAGCCTCGATACGCTTGGCAATCTCTTTCGCCAGCTCCTTGGCACGCTCGTCACTGACCGTATCGTTGTTGACGAGAATACGCAGTTCGCGTCCAGCCTGGATGGCATAGGCTTTATCAACACCTTCAAAGCTCTCCGATATCCTTTCAAGATTCTCAAGACGCTTGATGTAGTTGTTGATGGTCTCACGACGCGCCCCCGGCCTTGCAGCAGAGATGGCATCGGCTATCTGAACAATCACCGACTCGATGCAGTTGGGTTCGATATCATTATGGTGCGAGATGATCGAGTTGATGACCCTGGGGTCCTCCCCGATCTTCTTGGCCATCTCGGCCCCCATCTCGGCATGGTTGGCATCGGTTTCAACCTCAATGCCCTTGCCGATATCATGCAGCAGCCCGCCGCGTTTGGCTATCTCACGATCAGCCCCGACTTCAGCTGCTATCATGCCGGCCAGTACAGTCACCTCCTTGGAGTGATACAGCACATTCTGTCCGTAAGAGGTTCGGTAGTAGAGACGACCAAGGGCCTTTATGCTCTCCTGGCTGAAATTATGGATCCCTAGGTCAAAAAGGATCTTCTCGCCCTCCTCCATGATTGTCTTGGAGATCTCCTTGGTTACCTTCTGGACAACTTCCTCTATTCTGGCTGGATGTATCCTGCCGTCCTGTATCAGCCGTTCAAGCGCTATCTTGGCAATTTCCTTGCGAACCGGATCAAAACAGGATATGACAACTGCTTCGGGGGTATCGTCTATGATGACATCGACACCGGTCAGGGTTTCAAGCGTACGGATATTCCGTCCTTCCCGCCCGATGATGCGCCCCTTCATCTCGTCGCTCGGCAGGCTTACCGAACTGACCGTAACCTCGGAGCTCACGTCGGTTGCCAGACGCTGTATCGAGGTCACGATGATATCACGGGCAACCTTCTCGGCTTTCTGCTGCGCCTCCTGCTCAATCTTGTTGATTGATACCTGCGCATCATGTTTTGCCTCATTGACCATCGAATCCATGATGATCCGTTTGGCCTCTTCAGAACTCATACCGGCAATACGTTCCATCTCTGCCAGCCACCGGTTCTCTTCCTCTGACAGTCTCTTTTCTTTTAGTGATAACTTCTCATCTCGGTTTGTCAGTTGCTGTCGAATTGAATCGAGATCAAACTGCTTTTTTTCTAGATTTTCCTCTTTCTGCAGCAGCCTTCTTTCAAGCTTCTGCAGTTCACTTCTACGCTCTCTTGTTTCGCGTTCCTGCTGCTGACGCTCCTTCAGCAGCTGATCTTTCGTCTCAAGCAAAAGTTCTTTCTTCTTTGCTTCAGCCTCTTTTATCGCTTCCTGATTCAACCGTGCAGCCTTCTGTTCAATTGATGTCAACTGAAACTTGGCATAGACCAAACGGATTATCCAACCTAGAATCAAACCTGAGAGAAGAGATATTACTACCCATAATTGCTGGCGCATAATCTTCTCCTTCTCATATTTTTAACAATAATATGCAACTACACTACATATGTCAAGCAAGATGAAAATAATTCATCCTTGAGAACCCAGGCAAAAAAAAGGGGCCGGAAGTTACCCGGTCCCTGTATACCTCTCACGGCAGCTGAGGTCTGCTACGCAGGCACTTACTCCTTTGCAGTTTCCTCTTCAGCACTCTCATCGGATACGCTTTCAACAGCGGGCTTCTCCTTGGGAGCAGCTTTGGCCTTAGCCTTGCCTTTCTTGATCTCTTTCTTATCGGCGCTCTTCTCAACAAGCTCCAGCAGCACGACTTCTGCAGCATCGCCCTTCCGGAATCC
>CAZSBC010000058.1:0-18108 GCA_964605195.1 uncultured Spirochaetales bacterium
TGGAAAGCGGTTCATCAAAGAGGAATACTTTCGGTTTTCGCACGATTGCACGTCCAACGGCAACACGCTGACGTTGCCCACCGGAAAGAGCTTTCGGCTTCCTGTCCAGCAACTCTTCGATGTCAAGGATTTTTGCGGCTTCCCGGACTCGCTGATCAATCTCGTCTTTGGGAAACTTTCTGATCTTCAGTCCGAATGCCATGTTGTCGTATACACTCATATGCGGATAGAGTGCATAGTTCTGGAATACCATGGCGATATCCCGATCTTTCGGAGGAACATCGTTGACTATTTTTTCGTCAATGGTAAGTTCCCCGCCGGAGATATCCTCCAGCCCCGCGACCATTCTCAGTGTGGTAGATTTCCCACATCCGGAAGGTCCAACCAGGACTACGAATTCCCGGTCTTTGATGTCAATGTTAACGCTGTCTACAGCCTTAACATTTCCGTCGTAGATCTTAGTAATGTTTTTAAGTTCTACAGTGGCCATAATAACCCCCTATGTTTATCTTATGCTACTAACGATACTATGAATTGACGCCCCTGTCAATTGCATTTATGCTTTGGACATGCAAGCCCAGAAGAGACAACGATACAATACCTACTCCCGGTACCTGCGTGAAACATACGGTACTCCGGTATATCGCATTGGTGTTGACGGCGGATTCAGCTGCCCTCACCGGAATTCAGCGGGCGGCGGCGGGTGTTCATACTGCGATGATATGGGCGGTCGGGCAGTCTACCATAGAGAGAATGAGGCATCACTGGCCGGAAGCGACTACATTTCCCTGAGCTCTCTGGAACACACCGGTAACCGGTTACCGAGCCATGAACGGGAGGAGGGGCTTGAGGAGCGGGAGGCCTCTGTCCGACAGCAGGTATCCCGGGCGAGAGAGTTCCTGATGGAACGATATAAAGCTGAACAGTTCATGCTCTACTTCCAGGCAAACTCAAACACCTATGCCGACACGGGCACCTTGAAGTATCTCTATGATTCAGCCCTGCAAAGCATGCCCTTCAGGGAGCTGATAGTTTCCACAAGACCGGACTGCATTAATGAACAGGCAGCGGAGCTGCTTGCCTCGTATCGCAAGGAGCTGGATGATGTGTGGGTGGAGCTGGGGCTGCAGAGTGCCAATCCACAGACACTGCGTGCAATCAACAGGGGGCATACCGTTGATGATTTTCTTACAGCCTTCCGCCTGCTTAAAGAACGGGGCATAAAAATTTCGGTACATCTCATTCTTGGGCTGCCCGGGGAGGGGTACCGGGAAATTGGTGCTACAGCAGCCCTGATAACGGAAATACTGCCGGAAGCAGTGAAGATTCATAATCTCCATATTCCCGACAGAACCCGCATGCTCAGGGAGTATCTCTTGGGTGAAACCACGGCCCCCTCGACAGAGCGCCATCTCTCCTATACGATATATACACTGGAGCGCATACCTGAAGAGATCATCATTCAGCGGGTAACATGTGATACTCCCCGTCATCGGCTGGCAGCTCCGCGCCGCTTCGATGCGAAGGGGGCTTTCATCAACAGGCTGGCCAGGGCGCTTGAATCCAGAGACACATGGCAGGGTAAGTACGTAGATGCACAGTAGAAGAGTGGTTTATATAGAGTACGGTATCTGGATTACCGTAACGCTTGGTATCACCGTAGCATCATTGATTTCCAGCGCCGCCGCCGGGGCTATCATGCTGACAAATGATAAAACGGCGCATCTGGCTGCATATGCGGTACTTGGGTTCGTTTCATACCCTGTGATACGGCGATTCCCGCTCCCGGGCAGCGGTACCGATGGCATGCGGCAACTTGGAGCCGGTATCTGGACACTGCTGTACTGCTCTGCTCTCGGTGGCGGTCTTGAGCTGCTGCAGACTATTGCAGGAAGAGCCTCCGAGTGGCTTGATTTCGGGGCAGATACTGCCGGAGCGGTTGTCGGTGTCATCCTCAGCTGGATAGTGCTGAGGCTGCTGGAACTGCTGTTTCACAGGGAACCGGATGGCCGTTCCAGTTCCGGACGAACAGATAATTTATCGTGACACAGCTCCCACTTTGTGGTATCGTTTCAGTAACATCTGCGCAGAGCAAATTCTGTGCTGTTTCATTGCATATGGTTATTTCCGTTGCCACTGCCGAATCAGGCATAGACTGATCCCCGTAACACAGGAAGGAGGATGAATTGTGAAGAGTGGAACACGTTATATTGGAGCAATAGATCAGGGAACAACAAGCAGCCGTTTCATCCTGTTTACCCATGAGGGAACCATTGCATATTCACATCAGCTTGAACACCGGCAGATTTTCCCGCAACCCGGCTGGGTTGAGCATGACGGTATGGAGATTCTGCAGAACACCTGCACGGTGATTGCCGAAACACTCAAAAAAGCCGATGTATCCGCCGATGCTATTGCCGGTATCGGTATTACCAACCAGCGGGAAACCATCATCGCCTGGGATCCGGAGACCGGTATTCCCTACCACAATGCCATTGTTTGGCAGGATCTGCGCGGTACTGCCATCATCGACAGCCTCATAGCTGATGGTGGAATTGACCGCTTCAGGGAGAAAACCGGTTTGCCGCTCAGTCCCTACTTTTCGGGATCGAAGATTCGGTGGCTCCTTGATAATGTGGAGGGGTTGCAGGAGAAGGCGGAGCAGGGAAGGGTTTATTTCGGCACGATGGACAGCTGGCTCATCTGGAACCTGACCGGTGGTGTCTATATCACCGATGTCACCAACGCATCACGCTATCAGCTGATGGATATTGACAGTATCAGCTGGGATAATGAGATGCTGGAGATCTACAATATTCCCGCCAGATCCCTGCCTGAAATCAAGCCCTCCCTGGGAACTGTCTATGGGATGACCCGAGCTGACGGGCCGCTGCAGGGAGAGGTTCCGCTCTGCGGTATTCTCGGCGACCAGCAGGCTGCGCTGTTCGGGCAGGCCTGTTTTTCTGAAGGTATGGCCAAGAATACCTATGGTACCGGCTGTTTCCTGCTGGTCAATACCGGTAAACAGCTCTGCACCTCCCGCAAGGGACTGCTGACCACTGTTGCCTATATGGATGCCGGGGCTTCACCGGTCTATGCGCTAGAAGGGGCTATCGCTGTGGCAGGATCCCTGGTGCAGTGGGTGCGTGACAATCTCAAACTGGTCAATAGTGCTCCGGAGCTTGATGTGCTTGCCGAGACAGTTGAGAATAACGGAGGGGTCTACTTTGTTCCGGCCTTTGCTGGGCTATTTGCCCCCTACTGGCGTTCCGATGCCAGAGGTGTCATTGCCGGATTGACCGGATATGCTAACAACGGCCACATCGCGCGGGCTGTCCTGGAGGCAACGGCATTTCAGGCCTATGATATCTTTCAGGCCATGGTTGAGGATTCAGGGATTTCACTGACGGAACTGCGGGTTGACGGAGGACTGACCAACAGCAGACCGCTTATGCAGTTCCAGTCTGATATTCTCAATATCCCTGTTATCCGTCCCGCAGTGCTGGAAACAACTGCGCTGGGTGCCGCCTATGCAGCCGGCCTCTCATCAGGTTTCTGGGAGAGCCGGGAGGAGGTTGCCCGGCACTGGCATGAGAAGAGTCGCTGGACACCCGACATGGATGTCGCTGAACGGGCAAGAACGTTGAAAAACTGGCACAAGGCAGTTGAACGTACCCTCGACTGGAGTGAGCAGGGTTGAATATAGGGGATTTCTCCATTTTCTACATTCTCTACATTCTTCTGGCTGTCGGGCTCTCTATTCAACTGCTGCTGGACAACAAGACGGCCCAGTCCACCTTTGCCTGGATACTGGCAATTTTTCTCATACCCTATGCCGGTGCAATCATATATCTCATGGGCGGGCTTAACTGGAGACGCAGGAAGTTGGTAAAGATTCGCCCTGAAGAGGTGTTCGGGGAGCGGATGGGCAGCCTGCTTGATGAGCAGGCTGAACAGATAGAGGCTGCGTATGAGCTGATCGGTTCGGATGCGGCCAAGCTGCTGACTATTACCATGAAGACTGGTAATGCGATAGTGACTCAGGACAATCAGGTCGAACTGTATCATACAGGCCGTGATAAGTTTGACCGGCTCTTTACTGACCTGGAAGCGGCTCAATGCTCCATCCATATGGAGTACTTCATCTTCCGTGATGATGAAACCGGTAATCGCATACTGGATATCCTTGAGAGAAAACATCGTGAAGGTGTGGAGGTGCGGGTGCTGCTGGATGGAGCGGGTTCACGGGCAACCTTCTCCCGCAGGGGACGCAGAAGACTGCGCCGTTCCGGTATCCAGTACCGGAATTTTCTTGACCCTGCCAACATCGTCTCTGCCTGGTTGATAAACTACAGCATGCATAGGAAGATTGTCGTGATTGACGGAACAGTGGCCTATACCGGGGGAATGAATATCGGGACTGAATACATTACCGGCGGGACACGGTTTGACAGCTGGCGGGATACCCACATGCGTATCACTGGTGGCGGCGGCGTGATTCTGCTGCAGTCGATTTTCATGGCGGACTGGATTAACAGCGGTGGCAGAGTGGAAAATCCAAGCTACTATCTCAGGGAGAGCGTGGATACTGTTCCTGAGCGCCTGCTCCCTGTCCAGATGCTCTGCAGCGGTCCCGACTCGACCTGGTACACCATTCACAAGCTCTACCTCACCATGATCACAAATGCCAACCGGAAGGTGATTATTCAGAGTCCCTATTTTGTTCCGGACGAAAGTATCGCCGCTGCCATTGAAACAACCGCTCTCAGCGGAGTTGAGGTACAGCTGATGATAACCGGGGAAGTTGACAAGGCTATTCCGTTCTGGGCTGCCCACACGTACTTCGAGCCCCTGCTCAATGCCGGTGTGAAGATATACCTCTATGAAGCGGGTTTCTTTCATGTTAAGGCAATCATCATAGATGACAGTATGGTCACTATTGGTAGCTGCAACATGGACCAGCGTAGCTTTTTTCTCGATTATGAGTTGAACACTGTATTCTATGACCAGAAAATCGCTCTGGAGATGTCCAACCGCTTTGAAGAGGATCTTGCCAACTGCCGTGAGATGACTCTGGAGAGATACCGTGAGATCGGGAAACTGCAGAAACTGCGAAATTCCGCCTTCCGGATTTTTGCTCCGCTATTGTGATTATAGACGGATAGATTTATAATCGCAGTATTACGGTGTAAGGAGTTCATTTAATGAGTTGGCTGGAAGAAATCTGGTATATCCGCGAAATAGTCCGACCCCTGCTCGATATTCTGCTTCTCTCAGTCATTCTCTACCGTCTCTATGCCAACATAGCCCGGACACGTGCTGTTCAGATCCTGCGGATATTCATCATAGCCGGATGTATCTATGCAACTGCCTATTTCCTGCAGCTGCAGACGATGCTCTGGATTTATGAACATCTGCTTGTGGCCATTATCATCATCATTGCAATAATCTATCAGCCCGAGCTGCGCCGCGCCTTTACACGCAGTCTCGCTTCCGGTGGACGTCTCTTCCGGTTTGGCAGTCAGACGACAAATGAGCAAATTGAGACGATCATCAATGCCACAGCGGTTCTTGCCGCCAAGCGAAGAGGAGCCCTGATCGTCTTTCCAAGGAAACTCGGTATCAGGGGAGTGATTGAGACGGGAACCCGTCTCAATGCCGATCTCTCCAGTGCCCTGATCCTTACGCTGTATGACCACAATACCCCGCTTCACGATGGTGCCTGCGTGGTCAATGCCGGGAAGGTGGTGTCAGCCGGCTGTTTCCTGCCGTTGAGTGAACAGGCAGATATCAGGCGCAGTTTCGGGGCCCGTCACCGCGCTGCCCTCGGAATGGCTGAGGACACGGATGCCGTTGTTCTCTGTGTGTCCGAGGAGTCCGGTTCAATTTCACTGGCCTACAATGCCAATCTCTACTATGACCTGCAGCCAGAGACGGCTAGACGGATGATCATTGCCCTGCTCAATTACCACGATGTTAGTCCGGACATGAAAGTGGAGGTTGAAGATGCCAAAGAGTAAATCCCTTCAGCAGGCTGCCTTCAACTGGCCTGCCAAGATCTTTTCACTTGTTGCCGCTATCCTCATTTTCCTGGTGATTCAAGTCTCAATAGCATCTGACCGCTCCTTCTATATCCCCCTGGAGGTTGTAGTTCCCGCGCAGTACCAGGTGGAGACAAGTTTTCCCTCCCAGGTGAAGATCACGGTAAACGGTCCGGAAGATGAGATTTTCAGGATCATTCCCGAACAGATCAGCGGCAGGGTTGATTTCAGTGATGTGCTTACCGAAGGGGTCCATGCCCGGGCAGTCGAACTTGATACAAAGCGGGTTGTCGGGATATCACCTATGGTGACATTCCGGCCGGATCCGGAATCTGTGAAGATATATCTTGGGGATGTGAACGCAGACGGGGGCAGTGAATGATTCTCGGTATCGGAATCGATATTCTGGAAACAGCAAGAATGTCCAAATGGCAGCAGGACCGAGGGTTCCTCGAGCGCTTCATGCATCCTCAAGAGCTGGAGGATGCCCTGGGGTCAAAGGAAGATTCGGCTATGCTCTTTGCTTCACGCTTCTCAGTCAAGGAGGCCTTCGGAAAGGCGCTGGGAACTGGGTTGAGAGGGTTGCAGCTGAAGGACATTGCCCTGGATCATGATTCGGTGGGTAGGCCGGTGCTCGCCCTCACTGGAACTGCACTGGCTGCCTTCAGGAGAATTGGCGGAGTCGCGACTCACGTCTCTCTGTCGCACCAGGACAGTATGGTTGCCGCAGTGGTCATCATTGAAGGAGCTGCTGCCGGTAATGATCTGTGAAGCAGCTTCCCTGATGCGAAGGATCAAGCTTACCCTGGCATATGACGGTACCGGTTTCTGCGGCTGGCAGATCCAGAAACGGGAGCGGACGGTTCAGGACGAACTGCAGAAGGTGCTTGCCATCCTGCATAAGCATCCGGTTGCAGTGACCGGATCGGGACGTACCGATGCCGGTGTGCATGCCCTTGGCCAGACTGCCCATTTTGATACCGACCTGCAGGCAATGCCACCCGGGAAATTCGTACCAGCAATGAATTCCCTGCTACCGGCAGATATTCGCATACGGCAAGCCTCTGAGGTGGGGAAGGATTTCCATGCCCGTTATGGGGCGCTGCAGCGGGAATATAGTTACCATATGACGATTCTCTCCGAGAATGATCCCTTTTCAAGGCCGTACTCCTGTCAACTGGTGCGCATGCCCGACATACGATTGCTGAACGGGTATGCTGCCGCCATTCTCGGTACGCATGACTTTTCCGCATTTTCTGCTGCAGGGGATACCTCTGAATCGAAAGTACGCACAATTTTTACCAGCTCCTTCGGGTTTGTCGGCAAAAAGCTGGTCTATACTATCTGCGGCAATGCATTTCTCTGGAGAATGGTGCGTTCGTTAGTCGGGACTATGCTTGATCTTGAGCGGGTGGGAAGTCCTGCTGAGAGCATGGCAGCTGTGCTGGCGAGTGCCGACAGGGGAAGGGTGGGCACAACAGCTCCGGCCAAGGGACTTTTTCTCTACAGAGTGAGGTATGCTGATGAGTGATGAGATGCAAGAGGATATCCTGCAGAAGGCATTTGAATCTCTCTGGGATATCATGGAGATGGAAGAGGCAATCCTGCAGAACAAGCCTGTTAAGTCACTGCTGCAGCATCCTCAGAGGCAGAGTGAATCTGCAGATGAAGAGTGGTTTCTCCCCGATTTCTCGGCTGTGATTCGGAGTGTGACTGGCAGTATCAGTAGCGGCGATGCTGACCTGCTCCAGGATGAAGCAGGCACTTCTGCTGTAGAGGAGGCCTATTCGCTGATTGAGGAGTCGAGACGTCAGGAGAGAGAAAAGGTTCATCGGGAAAAGGAACAGGAGCGTAAAAGTCACCGAGAGAAGGTTGAGAAACTGCCGGAGTATGTTGCTTCCTGCCGTACCCTTGAGGAAATTGCCTGGAAAGTGAGCGAGTGTACCCGTTGCCAGCTGTGCGAGACGAGGAAGAGAGCTGTCCCCGGGAATGGTGTGATCAATCCGAAGGTGATGATCATAGGTGAGGCGCCGGGAGCCGAGGAGGATGCCAGCGGGGAACCGTTTGTCGGTCGTGCCGGTAAGTATCTCGATACCTGGATGGGGGCGATCAAGCTCTTCCGGGGTCGGGATCTCTTTATCGGGAATATCATAAAATGCAGGCCTCCGGGCAATAGGGACCCCCTGCCGGATGAACAGAAGGCCTGTATACCATTCCTCAGGCGTCAGATCAGAATACTTCGTCCGAAGGCCATCCTGTGTGTCGGCCGGATTGCTGCCCAGATCCTTACCAGGCAGGATGTCGGGATCGGGCGTATGCGCGGGCCGGTATATCGCTATGAGGGAATTCCCCTGATTGTGACCTACCATCCAAGTGCAGTCCTGCGGAATCCAGAGAGCTATCGGGCTCCCGTTTGGGAGGATCTTCAGAAGCTCAGTGCCATTATCCGGGATGCCGGATCATGACAGTAGGGCCTTCCGGAAAACCAATGAAGTTTGTTGATGTGGTCTTCAATACTCCCCTGCAGTCTGCCTATACCTATGCCCTGCAGGAAGACATGGATTGCCGGACAGGTCAGCGGGTGATTGTGATGTTTGGCAGACGACGCATCACCGGATTTGTGGTCGGGGAACGGGATGAGGTTGAATCGACCCTGCAGATCAAGCAGGTCCTTCGGGTCGTCGACAGCGAGCCGCTCTTTGGGGATCCTGAGATTGCCCTTGCAGACTGGATAGCCTCCATGTATCACTGTTCACTCGGTGAGGCGCTGACGGCGATGATTCCCGGAGGAAGACGTGATTCCAGTATGCCGGCATTTCCTCATGATGAGGAGTCCCCTCGAGGTGATCTGCGCCTAACTGCCGCTCAGAATCAGGCGATTGAGCATATAGCGGGTAGCAGCACTGGGTTTCACTACCTCTTCGGAGTTACCGGTTCAGGTAAGACGGAGGTCTTTCTGCAGTGTGCCGAACGGGTCATTGCCGCAGGCAGGGCAGTGATCTATCTGGTTCCGGAGATCACTCTGACCCACCAGCTTGCCGAAGAGGTATCCCGCAGGTTCGAAGGCAGGGTTGCCATCCTTCATTCCGCCCTGACACCATCACAGCGTCTGGCTGAATGGATGAAGATTCGCAGGGGTGAGGTTTCAATTGCCATCGGGGAAAGAAGTGCTGTATTTGCCCCATTTACCGATATCGGGCTGGTAATCATTGATGAGGAACATGAGAACTCCTACAAGTCAGGCTCTGTCCCGCGCTATCATGCCCGGCAGGTGGCGATGAAGCGGGCTGCTGCCGATGGGGCTGCCCTGGTCATGGGTTCGGCCACTCCCTCGCTGGAGGCCTGGCATCTGATGCAGCAGGGCAGGATAACCCGGCTTGTTCTTCCCGAGCGGGTTTCGGGAGGCAAGTTGCCCGAGATTGAAGTTGTGGATATAACCGGTGAGGAGCATGCCATTTCATCGAGGCTTGAGGCGGAGATGCGTCGGGTTCTCGAGAGGGGACGGCAGGTGATTCTCTTTCTCAACCGGCGCGGATTTTCCTACTTTTTTCACTGCCGCAGCTGCGGATACGAGATGCAGTGTGAACACTGTTCCGTCTCTATGACGTTTCATAAGGCACGGAATGTCATGGTATGCCACTACTGCGGGCACCACCGCAGGCCGGTGTCGGTCTGTCCGGAGTGCGGTTCCCTGGATGTCGGGTACTCAGGTTTCGGTACAGAGCTTGTGGAAGCCGAAGTTGCGGGATTGTTTCCCGGCAAGAGGATTGCCCGGCTTGATACCGATTCAGCTCGTAAAAAGGATGCTGTGCGAGATACGCTTCAGCGATTCCGTTCCGGGGATCTCGATATCCTGCTGGGTACACAGATGGTTGCCAAGGGGCTGAACTTTCCCGGGGTGGATCTTGTAGGGGTCGTCTCGGCTGACAGTGCCCTGCATCTGCCGGACTTCAGGGCTCAGGAACGTACTTTCGGTCTGATCATGCAGGTTGCGGGGCGTTCCGGTCGCTTCTCAAACAACGGCAGGGTCGTGGTGCAGACCTACAGGCCTGAGAATCGAGCCGTCAGGCTGTCTTCCGTTGGTGATATTGATAGGTTCTACCGTGAGGAGCTGGAGATCAGGAAGATGACACGATTCCCGCCGTTCACCCGGCTTGGGCGCTTTGTCTTCCGTTCCACAGCTCTCGGGGCGGTGAAGCAGCAAGCCGCTTCAGCTGCTGACTTGTTGCATGATATCATAGCCGCTGTATGTGACGACAGTGTCTGGGTGGAGCTGCTTGGACCGGTAGAGTGCCCTATAGCACGTATATCAGGTAAGTGGCGATGGCAGCTGATTCTGCGGTCTGAGTCCCTCACCGTGCTGCACAGGATTATGGCTCTCTTTCACCGGCAGTTCTCCAGTGCATACAATGTCTATGTGGAGTTAGACATTGATCCCGTAAGCATGCTCTGATATTCCGTAAAACCGCTCTCTTTACGGAACTGTTTCACTTCTCAATTGACTGCAGTACTGCTTATTTAGTACTATGTTACCATGCTGGATATAATTACTTTTGGAGACTATGTGCTCCGTGAACAGACTGAACGTATTACTGATTTTGGTACCGAGATCCGGGTACTTGCCGATGCCATGATTGAAGCGATGCGCAGTGAGCGGGGTATCGGTCTGGCAGGACCACAGGTCGGTGTGCTCAAGAAGATATTTGTGGTGGATCTGCCTGATGAGCAGCAGGCTAGAGTGTTCGTCAATCCCGAGATCATCGAGACTTCCCCTGAGATGGTTTCCTATGAGGAGGGGTGTCTGAGCATCCCTGGTATGTATAGTGATGTTATGCGGCCTGCTGCAATAGCGGTCCAGGCTCAGGATGTGCAGGGGAAGCGGTTCACTCTCAGAGCCGATGGATTGCTAGCCAGGGTAATCCAGCACGAGAATGATCATCTTAACGGGATTCTGTTTATTGATCGCATTCCTGAGAATGAACGGGAGCGGATTGAGAAACTGTATGCCAAGAGGAGCAAAAGGAAGCGATAATGCGAATTTTGTTTGCAGGTACTCCTGAAATTGCAGTTCCCGCCCTGGAAAGAGTTGCCGGAAATTTCAACGTTTGCGGAGTGCTTACAAATCCTGACAGGGTGCGGGCGAGAGGGAAGAGGGTGCTGCCTTCGCCGGTGAAGATGGCGGCAGAGAAACTGGGGCTGCCTGTTGTACAGCCTGAACGGCTCCTGAGTGATGCCCGTGAACAGATAGCGAAGCTACAACCGGATCTGTTGGTAACCTTTGCTTACGGCAGGATATTCGGTCCGAAATTCCTCTCTCTATTTCCCAAGGGCGGTATAAACATACATCCCTCCCTGCTGCCTGCATTACGGGGCAGTTCTCCCATTCAATCGGCGATACTCATGGGGCTGCCGGAAACCGGTATCACCATTCAGCATATTGCGCTTGAGATGGATACCGGGGCAGTGCTGCGGCAGGATCATTTCAGGTTGCATCAGACTGAGACCACAGAGAGTCTGACCAGGTATGTAAGCATCCATAGTGCTGCTATGGTTGTAGATGTTATTAAAGATATCGCTAGGGGAACAGTGCGGCCGAAGCCCCAAAACAGTGAGAATGCCACCTATTGCGCGAAAATTGAGAAAACGGACAGGATCATTGACTGGGCCAAGAGCTCTGCGCAGCTGAGCCGTGAGATCCGGGCTTATTACCCCTGGCCGAAAGCGGCAACAGTTTTCAACGGAAAAACTCTGATGCTGACCTATGGACTGCCGGTTGAACATGATTACGTACCCTCAGACAGCACTCCCGGGATGGTACTGGAGAATCCTGACAGGGACGGTATCCTCATTGCCTGTGGTGAAGGGGCCCTCAAGGTAACTCAATTGCAGCTGGAAGCCAAGAAGGAAGTGGACTGGAAGGCGTTTCTCAATGGCAACTCCGCTTTTGTCGGCACAAAGCTGGGAATGGGAGCTATCTGATAACATATCGGTATTTGTGCCTGTCTCGGGGTGTTCCGATGCCTCCGGTTGACCTTCGTTCCTATTGAGATCTATCATATCATATGCCACGCAACTGGTTCATACATATTCTGATTCTCTTGCTACTGCCTTGGGAACTTATAGCCGGCAACGGTGAGCTGTTTGACTGGAGGCCTGCAGATATTGGTGATGCCCCTCGGGTTGCGGTGGTCCTTTCGGGTGGGGGCGCACATGGGTTTGCACATATCGGTATGCTCCGGGTGCTGGAGGAGTATGGTATCCCGATAGATATGATTGTGGGAACCAGCATGGGGGCACTTGTCGGTGGCTTCTATGCTGCCGGGTACTCACCCGGTGAACTGGAGGAGATTTCGTTCTCCGTTAACTGGACTGAGATGTTCACTGAACCGGACTCTTTTCTCACCTATCTCAGCGGCCCAGTGATAGATGACCGAAAAATGCTTATTTCCTTCAACTTCGATACTGTAGGCATCGGTAAGACTCTGGGCATCATTCCCGATCAGGAGATTGTGGCAACCCTTTCACGGCTGCTGTTCAATGTATCCCATATCCGTGATTTCAACGATCTTACCATTCCCTATAGGGCAGTTGCTGTCGATCTGCTCAGTGGTGAGGAGCGGGTCTTTGATTCCGGACGTCTGATGCAGGCAATCAGAGCCAGTATTGCCATTCCCGGAGTCTTCTCTCCATATGAGGTTGGTGGTCGCTACTATGTTGACGGAGGTGTGCGGAACAATCTACCTGTCAATGCAGCTGTTGCTATGGGAGCTGATATCATAATTGCAGTATCAGTAGATGCCACAGGTCCCGATTCCATCTCTGAATTCAGTTCAGCGGCTGATGTGCTTATCCGGTCGGCGGAGATTGTGATGCAGCAGGAAGAGGAAGTGCAGGCCAGCTTGGCTGATGTTACACTCTCCATTGATGTAACTGAGTTTGAGCAGACTGAGTTCTGGCGTGCTGAGGAGCTGGTAGCCACAGGATATGCAGCCGGTCAGGCCTATGAACGGCTGCTTCGCGAGCTGGCAGATTGGTTGTCTCAATGGCGGACTCCGGAAATTCGGGATGCCGAGAGGACCGGAGGCTGTTCCCTGGATGAAGTTGTTGTGTTTGATGATATTGAAGTCTTCTCTTTCCTGGATAATGACAGCAGTGATGTGTTCCCGGTTGCTCTGTTCAGGCGGTTGCAGGGTGTTTCCCTGAACAGCGAGACTCTTCGCCAGCTGGACATGCGGATAGATCAGCTCTACTCGTCAGGGGCATATGAATCCATTGGTTACGGTCTTGAAGGGAGCACAGAGGGATATGCTTTGGAGCTGCTGCCGGTTCATACGAAGCGGGGGCGTCACAGTCTCAATGCCGGTTTCATGTTCAATGGGTCCTACGGTGCCTCCACTGACTCTGCCGGCTGGAACGTATCACCGGGCTTTGTCACTTCGCTTAAATTCACCCATTTGTTCAATCGTCAGTCGTATCTCCATGTCAATCTTGAACTTGAGGATGCTTTGGTTTCTACGATGCGGTTTTTCTATCCCTTTGCCAATGGTATCTTTCTGGCCCCGCATCTCCAGGTAGGTGAGAGAAGATATCTTGATGAGGCCGCTCAGCCTGATCTGAGCAATATTGTATCGTTTTTTAATTTTGGGATGAATGTCGGCTATCTTATCAACGACCATCTTGAGGTTGGTTCTGACCTGCATTTGAGCTTCCAGTGGATGCGCAGCGGTCAGCCCGGTGATGAGCTGCCAGTTGTATCCGAGATGGTGCCGTTACTGACTCCGATGATTTCCTGGAAGAACTGTCCCCCTTCCCGGTTTGTCCATGAAGGGATTCGAACAACAGCCTCACTTGCAATACCTGTTACTGAAAGCAATCAGTGGTACCACAAGGTAGTGGTCGATCATCAGCATTTCATTCCCCTATCCCTCAACGCAACTCTTTTCTATGATATATTCTACGGATCCTATCGTGGAACAATAACAGCCCCCTGGACATGTTTCGATATCGGGGGGTGGGATGGTATCCCCGGGTACCTGCCGGAATTCCTCGCCTGCTCTGATGCCCTGATGGCGGGAATAGGTTACCAGCAGCGTCTTGCTGAAGTATCTGAGGCACTGAATATGGATACGTACCTCATTGGTCAGTTCAGGGCTGGTAACGGCTATACGGTTTTTCCAGGGTGGGATCAGAATGCCATCCGTTTCGGGGCATCCTTCGGAATCGGCATTGATACAATAATTGGAGAAATGATCATTGGGGCAGGAGTGAATCAGGATTTGCGTATGGGGTATTACGTCCTGTTTAACTAATCACTACAGTTCCCTTCAATATCCTCTATTTTTTTATTGACAACAGCTTGCTGGGTGCCTTAAGATATCATATGTAAAGAAACATTTACATTAAGGAGTTTGTATGAAAAAGTTAATTGCAGTGATTTTATGTCTGTTGGCAGCAGCAATGGTTGTATATGCTGCTGGGTCTGATGAATCGGCAGATATGGCTGAACCTGTAGCTACCGATAAGCTGGTAGTCTACTCGCCAAACAGTGACGGATTACTGAATGCCACAATTCCAGCCTTTGAAGAGATGTATGATGTTAAGGTTGAAATTATTTCAGCCGGAACCGGGGAGGTTTTCAAGCGACTGCAGGGTGAAAAAAACAATCCCTACGCTGATGTTGCTTTTGGTGGGGCGTTTGCCACATATATGATCAACGAAGACCTTTTTGAGCCGTATGTTTCCGTTAACAATGACAAGGTTATTGATCTCTATAAGAATACTACCGGTTTTATCACACCCTATGTTCTTGACGGCAGTATTATTCTGGTTAATAAAAGCTTGATTGGCGATATTGAGATCAATGGATATCGTGATCTGCTTAATCCTGCATTGAAGGGAAAGATAGTTTCAGCAAATCCAACGGCATCATCAAGTGCGTTTGCTCACCTGACGAACATGCTCAATGCCATCGGTGATGGTGATTATGAAAGTGAGGAAGCTTGGGAGTTTGTCCGGGACCTGTTCTCCAATACCATAGTTATCGGTAGTTCAAGTTCTGTTTGGAAGGGAGTCCGTGATGGGGAATACACAATTGGGCTTTCCTACGAGGATCCAAGTATCCAGCTTGTTCGTGACGGCGCTGATGTTGAAGTCGTATATATGGAAGAGGGCGTAGTATATCTGCCGGCAGGTTCTGCTGTGGTTAAGGGTGCCAAGAATATGGTGAACGCCAAGCGGTTCATCGATTTCATAACCTCGCCCGGGATTCAGGATGTCTATGGTACTACTATAACCAACAGGCCTGTTATGGCTAATGTTGCAACTCCAGATTATATGGTGAAAATAAGCGACATAAACATCATAGCGGAAGATATGGAGTACGTTTATCAGAACAAGCAGGAAATCCAGGACAGATTCAAGGATATCTTTGTTGATATCCAGGGTCAGTAGATATTAAGGGTGGTTCGGAATATGAGTGTAAGCATCTCAATCAGGAATGCGGTCAAGAAATATGGTGAGAACACGATTATTCCGGACTTGTCAATTACGATTGACGACAAGGAGTTCTTCACGCTTCTTGGTCCGTCAGGGTGTGGAAAAACAACACTTCTACGCATGATTGCCGGGTTCAATACAATTGAGGGAGGAGACTTCTTCTTCAATGATACCAGGATAAATGATATGGAAGTGAGTAAGCGAAATATTGGCATGGTATTTCAGAACTATGCCATATTTCCACACTACACAGTTCGACAGAATGTCGAATTTGGTCTTAAAAACCGTAACTTTCCAAAAAACCAGATTCACTCATCAGCTACAGAGTTTCTAGAACTGATGCAGATTGAGCAATATGCATCCCGTATGCCGGAAAAGTTATCCGGTGGCCAACAGCAGCGTGTTGCCCTGGCACGTGCTCTGGTTATCAAGCCTGATGTGCTGTTGATGGATGAACCTCTTTCGAACCTTGATGCGAAGTTACGAATGGATATGCGCCAGGCCATTCGTAATCTTCAGAAAGAGGTTGGTATTACCACAATATATGTAACGCACGATCAGGAAGAGGCGATGGCAATTTCTGATCGCATCGCAGTAATGCGCGATGGAGTGATTCAGCATGTGGGTACTCCCCAGGAGATTTACCATCGTCCTGCCAATATGTTTGTTGCCACATTTATCGGGCGGACAAATTTGATTGATGCCAGATGTATTGCTGATACCGGTGATTTGGCTGTTGAAACGGATGATTTTTCATTCACCATGAAGAATGTTGCCTGTGCAGGGTCTGCTGAAGTAATTCTCTCTATCAGACCGGAAGACTTCCTTATGGACAACAACCCGGATTTCGGGTTTGAGGGCAATATCATAGACAGCGTATTCTTGGGCTTGAACACACACTTCTTTGTACGCCTTCCCAGTGGTAAGGAGATCGAAATTGTTCACGAGTCAGTTATGCATAGAAGTTTTACAGCTGGGGAAACGGTCTATCTGCGAATTAAGCAGGAAAAAATTAACATTTTCACGAGAGATGGAAGTCGGAATTTAACCAATGCAGAGTAAACGTCAAAGAAAGAAGAGCGATGTTTGGAGTCTCGTTACATTAGGTATACTTGGTTTATATGCCCTTTTTCTGATTTATCCGCTTCTCAACTTATTGACACAGGCGGTTATTGACAAGAAAACGGGTGAGTTTACATTGGATTACTTTATTCGTTTTTTCAGCAAGCCGTACTACTTCAACACGTTGCTGAACAGTTTCAAGGTAACGTTTGCAGTTACCCTGCTGACTGTTCTGCTTGGAACTCCTCTGGCATACTTCTTCACAAGATATAGAATATACGGGAAATCCTTTGTAAGAATTCTGATTATTATTTCCTCCATGTCAGCACCATTTATTGGTGCCTATTCTTGGATATTACTGCTCGGTCGCAGCGGAGTCATAACAAAATTCTTTCTTGAAACATTTGGGGTGAAGATTCCAAGTATCTACGGTTTCAGCGGTATACTTGTTGTCCTTACCCTGCAGCTCTACCCGCTGATCTTTCTCTATGTTTCAGGAGCTTTGAAGAATGTTGACAACTCCCTGCTGGAGGCGAGTGAGAATCTTGGTTGTTCAGGTATGAAGCGGTTTCTCATTATCATAATACCCCTGATTGTTCCGACGCTGTTTGCAGGTGGGCTTCTGGTGTTTATGCGTTCCCTTGCAGATTTCGGTACTCCTATGCTGATAGGCGAGGGTTTTAGGACCTTTCCAGTTACTATTTTCAATGAGTTTATCAGCGAACTAGGTGGTGATGACGGGTTTGCTGCAGCAATTTCAATTATTGCAATCATTATAACCACTTTTATATTTCTCATTCAAAGATATTTCTCTACCAGAAAACAGTTTACCATGAATGCAATGAATAAGATCAGACCGGTTGAAGCGAAAGGCTTTACCAAGTTCTTTATTCACTTCTATTCCTATCTGCTGGTTGGCCTGTCGGTGATGCCTCAGATCTATATATTCTACACCTCATTCAAGAATGTGAATGGAACGGTGTTTGCTCCAGGGTACTCCCTGGACAGTTACTATGATGCCTTCAATAGAGTTGGTAGAGCCATAACGAATACGTTGGTGATTCCAGGTATTTCGCTGGTTGTCATAGTATTTTTAGCAGGTTTGATTGCCTATATTACGGTTAGGAGAAGAAACTTTTTCACGGGGATTGCAGACTCAATCTCAATGGTTCCATACATTATTCCTGGTTCAGTAGTAGGTATAACCTTACTTATTGCATTCAATAAGCCACCCATCTTGCTTAGCGGTACCATGCTTATTATGGTTATTGGTCTGGTGTTGAGAAGGCTTCCATATACAATCCGTTCCAGTGTGGCTATCTTGCAGCAGATCCCAATTTCTATTGAGGAGGCCGCTCTAAGCCTGGGCAGTTCTAAGATAAAGGCATTTTATAAAATAACAATGCCCATGATGGCAGCAGGTCTGATATCTGGTGCTATACTCAGTTGGATTACCATGATCAGTGAGTTGTCAACGGCAATACTTCTCTATGTTGGCCGCACAAAGACT
>CAZSBC010000059.1:0-4907 GCA_964605195.1 uncultured Spirochaetales bacterium
ATCGGCAACAGTTTGCATTCCTCCCGATACAAATCTGTCCGGAAACTCCTCAAGACGCTGGCTCAGAGCTGCATTGGCGAAAGATACCGAGCGGTTTTCTACCCCCGGCCTCCTGCGCAGAGCAGCCAGAGGCATCATGCTCCGGACCTGGGCCCACTGTGCCGGGGAACGATTCATATGAAATGCTATCGGAATGATCATCACTGTGCTTTTCGTCCTGCTGCAGAGGGTATATCCCCATGGAAGGTACTTCATCCAGTGCCGCTCGTTCAATCCGTGCAGCAGCAGGGTGACGGCCTCGGTACGCCGGGAAGCTGCGGGAGTGAAGACGGGGAAAATGAAGTCCCGGTTTTCCCCGATACGATTGTCGGCTGCATGCACAGCTGCAGTCCCGCAGGACCGGAAGGGAGCAGTATGCATACCCTGGAAACTGACATGGACACCGCCATACTCGAACCCGGGATGTGATTCGGGAACCGAGCGGCTGAGTATGGGAGTTGTCAGCTCTGAGAGCTCCCTGCACTGCCGACTGTAGGATTCTCGGAAGGAAGCTGGCGCAGTTGTCATATGCACCTCCTCTGCTCTCATACTGCAGTATGCCCGTGAGTTTGGGAATCGCAATAAGTAATGATTTTGGGTGCTTTAGCGTGGTAATTACCGACTAATGAATATTCATCATATCTCTTTCAGCACATTGAGCAGGTCAATACGGCTACGAACCTCAGTTTTGGCGTAGATATTCGCGATATGGTTATTGACGGTATTTACTGAAATTGCCAGGTGGTGCGCAATCTCCTTGCTCGTCAGCCCCAGGCGGATCTCCTCAATGATCTCCCGCTCCCGTTCGGTAATGTGGTACTGGCGCAGTTTGCGTTCATCGATGATATTACCGCTAGCTTCCGGAATTCTGATGAAATAGTTTATGAGGTAGATGAGGATTATCAGTGATATCCAAAAATAGTAGATCGGCAGGGTGGCAAGCCCGTTGATGGTAAAGAAGAGATCAATCATGATGAACGGCACCATCAGGGCAGAGAGGATAATGAAGGCAGTACTGATCGTGCGGGCATCCTTATCCTGTATCGATTTCAGGTTCTTCACTATGATGATGATACAGTAGGCAAAGACTCCGAAAAAGAGGCCCAGCAGTACTCCCCGGAAACTGTCAAACGGTCCTATCACCATTTCTAGAGTGGCAATGGCAACAAAGGCTGCACTGAGCGCAAGAAACACGATTCTCAGGGGCAGCGACCAGGGCGATGCAATCACCCAGGTGGAGAAATAGGGAATGAAATAGATGAGAAATGCCACATCAAGGAAAAGCAGTGCAGTGTATACAATCTCAAGGACCGGTGAGTAGTTCTCAAGAAAAACATTGGCATAGAGCCTGAGCGCATAGATGACAAGAATGACGGTAATCGAAATCTGGAATACCAGGTAGTACTTTGTCCAGGGATAGCTCTTGCGTATATGAAAAATTACCGACAGGCAGATATTCATACATCCGACGGCAAAAGCGAATACATAAATGGCAAGGTTTATCCCGTTCCAGTCCATAGTGCCAAGTATAGACACCTTTGCTGCAACGGGTCAATGCATCTCGGTGCCAGTTCCACATTTGTGGAAAAAACCGTCCGGTCAGTACTTCTGCAGTTCGGCGGCATTCTGGCCCTTGGCAATGAAACATTTACCACACAGGTCACTCACATCGTTGAGGAACTTGGGAATCGTGCAGGAGTAATCAAGGCGCGGCCCACTGAGTCCCACGCGGTCACCGAAGAGCATATTGAACCGGTTGGCATGCAGGACCGCCTGGGCCTTGTTGGTAAAGAGTTTCATGTAGAGGTCCGAGCCCTGTTCTCGGAGGTATTTCGGTCCGAGCCTGAAATCAGGAATATAGCGCTGCAGCGCCTCAGCGGCGTCCTCACGGGAACGGAACGGGGTATCCGGAATCGCGAAGTGCAAGTAGTACCAGAATTCGATGCCGGGATTGGTATAGGCCAGTGCGACACGCTTCTTTGCCGCCAGGTCCCGGCTTTCAGCCAGCTCCTTGGGATTCAGTTCGATATCATGAGGGTTGAAAATGCACCAGGCAGTGCCGAGGCCGTGCTCAAGGCGCAGCTTCCCTGCTTCACGGATCATCTCAACCAGGGACTTGCTCTCTCCGCTTTTCTGGAACACACGCATGTTCGAGTACCGGCAGTCACGTCGCATCTGTGAGAAGAACAGCGCTTCATCCTCTCCCGCCGTCAGTACCAGCAACGGAGATCGCGGCTCTTTGAAGTTTCGTTTTCTCGGCATCGGTCAAATCTCCTTATCGTTTTCAAAGATGAAATCGGACAGTATCGGAAGAGCTCCGAAAGCACCGTTCCGGTACATCTGGGAGACCACATGCTTGGAACGGTATTTGTAATCCGAAAGGCTGTAGTAGACTGAGCCACCGCTGTGCCCTCTGGTGGTAAACCAGATACCGTCACGACGAAGAAGGGTATCATCCATCAGGGTGATATCGACCCCGGAGATCAGCATCTGGGACTGCGTATCGGCACTGCTCCTGATGAAGGTCTGGATAAGGTGAGTGGTTATACCCGGATGGAGGAAGAGGCTGAAATCATCCGATATAATGGTTTTGCTGTCAATGAAGGCTTTCATGAACATCAGTGAGATCAGCGTCAGACGGCGTACTCCGAGGGATTCGCTGGTAAAATAGCTGGCAAACCGGTTGTCACCTGCTCCATGAATATAGACAAGTCTGCTGCTCCCCTCCCGTTCAATGATCCGCAGATCCCTGATATCCATCAGATCCATGCACCAGAGAAAATCGACCACCTTCCGGCGCCATCCGGGATACTGCTTCAGCGTATCGATTATCATCCGCTCGCTAACCGCAGAGAGACCGAGAGGAATGACATCAACCCTGTCACGGAACCACTGGTACATGGGAAGAACCGACGCCCCGCCCTTCAGTGCCGCAGCCTGGAGAAATGACCGGTTAGCAGGAACCCGCTTACCCAGTTTCTTCTTATCACCCTCATATTTCTTACCCCAGAGAAATGCGTATACCGGTGAGCCGTCAGCTTTCTTCTCACCGGGTTTGAGAGTCCGCTCAAAGAATCGGCGGGTTGAACGCCCGATCTGGATAAACAGCGCCTCATAATGAACCTTCTCCCGGTCGGCATGGAGCGTATAGCGATAGATCCGGGCCAGCCCGGTCTCCTCATCAATTCCTATCACCGCCCGCAACTCAATACGGGAGGGCTGTGAGGCCCAGTCGCGGTCAAAAGCGAAGGCTGTTCCCGTCATAACGTTCAGCGGATTGGTGTCGGACTCCTCAGCCAGCACAAATGCCCGAGCAGCCTCTACCGCCCGCAGCACCCCGCTCTTCCCCGAGCCGTTTGGCCCGACGACAGCCGCTATCTTGATAAGATCAATACGCTCATCAATTGCAATCTTCTGGTCGGCATCGAGGCTGTTGTCGGTGACAGCCTCAAAGGATACCGTCTGCCGCTCCTTGACTGAGCGGTAATTTTCCAGGGTTATATCAAGCAGCATCATTCCTCCTCTGCATATCCGGTAAAAATGTGCGTCATTTCATACATTATTACATATTTATTTCATGATGTCATTAAATAAGAGAAATATTGAAAAATATTGAAGAAAAATGATCGGTTGCTGATACATCTGCTGCTATCTGTTGCCTCAGAGTTCCAGAAGCTCCTCGGAACGTGCAACAATATCGGGGAAGCGGGCAAATATGCCAAGATGTACCGGATTCCGGCGTGCTGCCCCATGGTTATCCGAAGCTATGAAGTCCACCATGTCGGCATCCATGTAGGGAAGCGCCGAACCATCCTCCACCCCCTGGATATTTACCTGGAACAAGACTCCCATCTCCCGCATCCGAACGGCAGCAGGTGATTCGGGAGTCATCCAGCTGAACCGTTCGACATGAGCCATGATCACCGTGAAGCCCTGCAGCTGGAACTCGAAAATTCTGTCCAGAAGGAACAGCGGTTCCACCCGCAGGGGGGTCTCAACCAGGAGGAAGCGGTCGAGAAACGGGATGAATTTATACTTCTGCGGCGTGATATAGAGTTCTGACCCGAGCTCGGCCTGAATACCATATTTCAGGGCAGTCTCACTGAACCAGAGGTATGCGTCCCGTATCGCAAGGATTCTGGTGCGTACATAGGGGTTGTTCAGATGCGGGGTGCATATGATGCGGGTAATGCCGGCAGCATGGTACTGGACAAGCAGCGCCTCAGATTCGTCACGGGAGGATACGCCGTCATCGACTCCGGGAAGCAGATGTGAGTGGATATCAGTTATAGCCATACCTCATCCCTGTTTTCGGAGTCTGACTACTCATCCTTGTCCTGCTCCTGCAGTACATCCTGTTCAAGTTCGGTTATATAGTCAAAGGGACTCTTGATCTGCTTCTCCGCAGCTTTCTCGGAAGCGGCTTTACCAGACTTTGCCGTTGCAGGGCGTTTTCCGGCAGCCTTTGGCGTTGTTTTGGATTGCTGTTTCGGTTTCTCTGCAGCAGGTTTCACGGCACTCTTTTCGGGCTCCTGCTTCGTCTCTTGCCGCACATCCCCTGATGGTGAGGGCTCAGGGGGCGGCGGGGTCCCGACTGTAGAGACCTCACCGGGGAGCTCATCGGTCTCCTTTGCCGGAGCGGAGGGAGCGTGCAGTTGTTCATGCTGGGCCTGGTTGCTTATGTCGAGCATTTCAGCCCTGCGTTTCACAACCTTAGCGTTTCGCTTCTTTTTGGACTTACTGGTACTCAGCCCCTTGCGATAGCGTTTGGAAGATTTCTTGTACTGGCTGCGGTAATGGCGTTTTCTCCGGGGGACCTTCTCCCCGGTCTCGCTGTATTAGTAGTAGTAATGATAGTAGTGATAGGA
>CAZSBC010000059.1:4917-17826 GCA_964605195.1 uncultured Spirochaetales bacterium
GGTTATATCGTTGATAACAATCCCGATTATGGGTACCCCGGAATTCTCAATCGATTCCGAGGCTATCTTCAGACCGTACTTGGAAGAGATTCCAGAGCGGACCACCATGACGATACCATCGGAACGACGGGCCGCAATCAGGGCATCGGATGCAGCCAGCAGCGGGGGCAGGTCTATAAGAATGCGATCATAGGAGCCCCGCAGGTCCATCAGCAGCTTATTGAACTTCTCGGATGTCAGGATTGCCGTCGGATTGGGAGGTAGCGGTCCCACAGCCATGATGTAGAGGTTGTTCAGCTCCTCCAGCGGCTGCTGGATAATCTCCTCTATCGGGACACCCTGCAGCAGGTGATTGACCAGCCCCTTCTGGGAGCGCAACAGACCCATTGCCTTCTCCAGGCGGGGTTTACGCATGTCAGCATCTATGATGAGTGTTCTGAAACCGTTCTGGGCCATTGCGATACCGGTATTCGCAATGATCGATGTCTTCCCCTGAGCCATCTCTGCACTGGTCACACTGATTATTTGTGGAGCTTCCACAGAACTATAGAGTATATTGGTTGAGATGAGCTTATAGGCTTCAGCCGGTGGAGAGGTCGGATCATTATGCACCAGCAGTTCGGGTAGCGGGAGCGATTCATCAAACACCAGGTGCGGTATCCGTCCAAGAATGGGGAGATCGGAGCCGAGGGCACGCTTGATCGACTCCTCGTCACGGATCGCATCATCAAAGGCCTCGACAAGAAATACCAGCAGAACACCCAGGAAGAGTCCCAGAAGCACCCCGATGGCCAGCATCATCCTCTTGTTGGGTTTAATGGGGTTGCGCGGAGTGACTGCCTCGTCGATGATCGTCGAGGTACCGGTGACTGCAGCCTCTGCAATCTTTGCTTCCTCAAAATTCTCAAGCAGCAGAATATAGAGGTTCTGCTTCACCGTGACATCCCGCTGCAGATCTAGCAGCTGCTGCTCCAGCGCAGGCAGTGTTACCATCTTTTCTTCATATTTATTGCGAAGCTGCGTAAGGTAGTTGATGTCAATGGTGGCTAAGTATTTCAGCGAGTAGGCGTCAGCCAGCTCCATGTATATCTGGCTGATATGGGACGGTACACTCTCCTCATTCTCCAGGAGCATCTCAAGCACCCGCTGTTTCAGCTCAGTCTCAAGCCGGGCAAGCCTTGCATACAGCTCGTTCTTGCGGTTCGACTGCTGACCGGTGGTAACCGCTTCGGCATCCTGGAATCCGGCAAGTTCAAGCTTGGCCCGTGACATCTCGGCCCGTATCGAGCGCAGCTCGGGATCAAGGGCCACCTCATCGTAGAGAATCGGCTGGCGACCGTTGCCAATCAGAATCTCACTGAAGGCGGCTATCTTGCTCTCAGCCTCGCCGACCTGGATATTGTAGGGTTCTATCTGTTTCTCGTAGAAGGTTACATTCTCAAGCAGCAGCCTGGCCTCTTCGTCAAGGACATAGACCCCCTGCTGCTCCTTGAACTCACGTAGCTTGTTCTCGGCATCAACAACCTGCTGCTCGGTATTACCTATCTGGGACTCAATGAAGACACGGCGAACGGTGAAAGCCTCCTGGGCCAGATCCTTGAGCATATCGTTGTAGACATGTGTCAGTGTATTGGCAATATTTCTTGCCAGGTTCGCATTCTCATTCTCGACAGAGATCTTGACGATATTCGTGTCCTTTACCGTCGAGACCGATATCATATTTGATATGGAGTCAATCAGCCCGTTGAGGTTGATTTCACTCTTCTCCCCGTTCAGGCGGCTGTAGTAATCAAGGAGATCGAGATCCTCAATGATCTTCTCGATATTCCTGCGGCTCTTTATCAGCTCGACTTCGGTGGAGATCCTCGTGGTATTCGTACCGGCCTGCAGCGAGAAGATGTCCTCAAGTGAGCTGTTGCTCTGAGCAGGTTCCACCCAAAGGGTGGCACTTGCCTGATAGATGGGAGTGGCCTGATAAAGATATCCGGCAACGAGTCCCACAACGATGATAAAGGTGGCGATCAACCAGAATCGACGTTTCCGAATAATCCGCAGAATGTCCTTTAGCGAAATTTCATTCTGACTGTCCTGATACATTTGCTGTTCCACTTTCAGGCTCCCGTACACGTAGTCACTGTGGTGTATCCCATTTAAGGGTACTCATTACCATGTTAATCATAAACAGAAAAACTGAATTGAACAAGTGGAGGTTACAGATAGGGACTCATAGAACCAGACAATCACTGTTCATCGACTCTTCGGCGGATAAGAATGCCGTTGTCGGTCGCGACAACCAGGAGGTCACTGCACCCCTCAACCCTCAGTGGAAGATCGGTATAATTGCACACCATCACATTCTGGGAATCGGTAACGACATCGCTGTCATCACCGAAAGAGGCGTTTCCATCGGCATCGGTCTGCATGTAGCGTACCAGGGACTCCCAGTTTCCGAGATCATTCCACTCCAGATCCCCGGGCGCAGGAACCAGTATCATGGAATCCGATATATGCTCCATCAGGGCATAGTCGATTGAGATGTTCCATCCCGAGGCCTTGATGGCATGATAGGCATCCGAAACGCTTTCCGGACAATCCAGGGCAACTGCCTTCCTTATGGGGTCAAGGATATTGCTGCAGTGGGCAGCAGCCTTATCCAAGAGAACCTTTGCCCTGGCAATAAAAATTCCGGCATTCCAGTAGTACCCACCATCGGCAAGATACATCTCGGCAGTACGCTGGTCAGGTTTCTCCACGAACTGATGAACGGAAAAGGCCGGCAGAGCAGATCCTTCCGGCCTCTCGGTCTGAATATACCCGTAATTAGTCTCGGGTCGATCCGGTTCAATACCGATGGTGACCACACAATCACTGCCTTCAGCCAGCGATACTGCATGTCTGACAAGCCGCATGAACTCTTTAGCGTTCATGCGATGGTCAGCCGGGAGGAAACAGAGAACACGATCCGGGTTATGAAGAGCTTCTGCCTCAAAGAGTGCTGCCAGCAGTATTGCAGCGGCAGTATTGATGCCGTACGGCTCCTCAATCACTGTGACACTCTTATCTATCGCAGCAGCCTGACGGTACACCTCTTCGCTGTAGCGTTTTTCCGGTATCACGCCGATTTCATAATTACCGGGGATACGCAGAATGGCCTCCTGAAGCAGTGTCCGCTTGCCGATCACCTTCAGGAACTGTTTTGGAAGCTTGCCCCGCCCTGTCTGGGAGAGGGGTTTGAGCCGGGTGCCGCCGCCACCGGCAAGTATGTATGCTTTCGGTACCATAGCTACAGTCTATGTCATAAAGTTTGCATTAGTAAAGAGCATCCATGGTAATATTGCACAACACCGGCAGCCTTGATGCGCTCCCGGAATGGTGATTGGCAGGTGATGGTTGCACTCCGGTGCATGATTCCCTATACTCTTCCTATGACATGTTTACGGAGCAACAGATGAAACCCGGCAGATTGCGTATACTGCTCATACTGGCTGCAACCCTCATTCCTTTCCTGCTCCCGATAGATCCTGTTACGCGGTTCGGTGTACCGCTGGTTGTCCTGTTGTATGCCGCTGTATCGGGAAGGGGAACCATATACTACATACTTGGTCTCCGGGCAAGCAAGAAGGGAAATGAGGATGCCGTGCTGCATTGCATGCTCAAGGCAGCAGGCAATTACCGTACTGTATCGCTTGAGCGGGGCTGCATTGCCGCAGTAACCCTGCTGAAACACGGAAAAACCGAAGAAGCTGCCATTCTCTTCGAGCATCTGGCAGAGAAGCGTTTACAACCGGCACAAGCCAACGCCCTGCAGGGCTACAGAGCCCTGCTCTACTGGAAAACAGGAGAGCAGGAGGAGGCTGTTGCCATCCTGCGGAACCTGCTTGAGGGCGGATACCGTACAAGCTATCTATACAGTACCCTTGGATACTTTCTGCTCCATACCTCAACGCCAGAAGAGGCCATTGCGCTGAATCTTGAGGCTGTGGACTATGATGATACCCCTGATATCCTTGACAATCTCACAGCAGCCTACATCAGTGCCGGGATGTGGGAGGAAGCTGCTGAAATAAGCAGCCGGGTCACTGCTGCCGAACCGAAATTCGCCGAAGCCTGGTACCATGCCGGTCTCATAGCGCAGCACCGGAATGATCCCGAACGCGCTGTCGGGTACTTCGAAAGGAGCAGCAGGGCAATCTTCAGCTCACTCTCCCTGCTTACACCCGAGACTGTCCGGAAAGCGCTGGAAGCTGCTGCTGCCGATACCACCCTCCCCGATCCGGAGGAGCAGCCGTAACCGAAGAGACTACCAGTGCAGAAAGAGAAAGATTTTCCCGAAGCTCGTTTCCCCGGAAATCGGGGTCCCGGCAAGGATGAACCCGTAGCGGTATCCGATATCGAGGAATTCCAGGATATCAACGGCAACTTCAATACCAGTCGATGCCGCAAACGTATCGGCCTCCGCGGCCACATTGTAGTAGGGCCCGCCGGCATAGCCGATATCAAGGAATAGGTGCGCCCGCGGATATCCGATATTCATGTCGAACAGATTCAGTACCGGGCCGGAAGCACGGAGCTCAAGGTTGTTCACTGCCGTAACGGCTGAGCCGAGTTCTGTATCTGCAAAACCACGCATCTTCTTCCCAAGTGACGGATACTCCTGATAGAGCTGTGGTACGGCACTCCCAGTCAGATAGTCGACAGAAACCCGGTCTGCCAGATAGAGAGAGAGCCAACTGCCTGAAAACGGTGCCGCAGCATCACCCGGGAGCCGGTAGAGCGGAAAGAATCCTTCGCCTGTGATATTCACCTGGTAGAAATCGGTTCGACCGATCAGTTCATTGAGGAGCAGTGCCGGGGCAACCGTCAGTTCCGCTGATACCGAGATCCCGGAGCGCATTGCTCCACTGCTGACGGTGTCATAGATTCCACCAAGGCTCATGATATTGGCGAGCATCCCATCCTTGTCGGGATAGGCTGTCGAGGAAGCAAGCGGGTCAAGAATGTACGCCGCCCCCCCGGCGATATCCTCAACGGGAAGAGCATAGAGAAGCTTCCATGCAGCAAAGAGTTCAGTGTCATCGGCAATCTCCTGAGTCAGCTGAACACTCAGATTCCCCTGCCAGATGGCAAAACCGAGATCAGCCATATCGACACCGCTGTAGGTGGTCAGCGGGTTACCATCAATATCTGTTGCGAGTGTATAAGCAGTCCTGGCACCGCCGAGCAGAATGGAGAGCTCACTTTTTCTGTCCCCCACGATGGAGGGGATTCCAATGGTGACTCCGGCCTCAACATAGGTCGGCAGAGCTCCGGAGAGCAGATCGCTGGTATCAATGGTACCGAGTGCAAATGATACATCCGTATCTTCTGCTAGCAAGGGCATACAGAGAAACACGATTACCGCAAGCAGTACGACATGTGTAAATTTCATACAGGACCTCCTGACATACCGGCAGTATAGCACATTATCTGCCGGAATTGACAGCAGAAGAGGTCATTTATCTGACAGTCATTCCCGCACTTACCGTCATGGTTGCAAGATAGTTCGCAGTGAAGTTCTCGATACTCTCACTCCAGAAACGGTCAGGATACTGGCTTACACCACGGGCACTTCCCCCGAAAAACCGAATATTCCCAAAGAGTTCCGAACCGTTTGCCATTGTATAGCCTGCCCGCAGGGATGCATCAAGGATTGATCCCTCGAACTCAAAATCAGCCCCGTTTATGATCGCCGATGAGGCATAGAGTCCCGTCACATCAGCCGAGAGAATCATGCCTGAGGGCAGCTCAAGGCGTGAGTAGATGCTGAGAGCAGGTACCGGGCCAAGGTTCTGCGAGACCTGGAGCTGCTCCCCGTCCTGGGTACTGAACTTGATCGAGGCATTACGCAGTTGCAAGGCAGCCCCGACACCCAGTACCTGGGAGGGCCTTTCAAGCAGATCATAGGTATAGGTGATCCGGTAAAACGGGAAACCGTAGGACATCCGGACCGGAGTTCCGCTTGTAAAGGGAACGGTATCGATGGTGACATCCTCCTGGAAAACCACATCAGTTACGATATTCAGCGGCTGGTAGGTAAAGGTGATCCTATGCCGCTCATTGAGCTCGGCCCCCAAAGCATACCGCTCGAACGGGAAGAGGATCTCCTGACCACCCTGTGTCCTGAAATCAAAGGTGTCGGCAGCCGATCCGATCTGGTAGGTATGACTGAGAACCGATACCAGTCCCTGCTCGGTCTCAATGAAGAGCTGCACTGGATCATCTGGTCTGTTCAGCCAGGACTCGGCAGCGGACAATGAAACCAGGCTGGTTACTACAACAACTAAGGCAATACATTTTTTCATTCTTTTCCTCCCAACTTTTTTTACTCATGTTGATGCCAACGCCAATTGATGCACAGATAATTCCGAAACCCATACCGTGGGCTTCTCTCCAACTGGCTGGCATGATACCCTGCTGCATGAATTCATCCCGCAGCAACCTTACTCACTAACAGCACTAAAGTAAGCAGGTTTCATCCAATCGTCAAACCTATTCGACACGGCTGGACAAGCGCTCGAATATTGGCTACTGTTTGCTGATGAAGGACTCTCCACTTGCTAGGGACCATCGCATACGAAAAGGCATCACCTCCGGATTCCCGATTCTGATCGGTTACTTTCCAGCGGCTATGGCCTTCGGACTCATAGCACGCGACATTGCTTTGACACTGCCGGAGGCAATGCTTTTTTCCATGGTGCTCTTTGCGGGAGCAAGTCAGTTTTTTGCACTGAACCTCATTGCTTCAGGAGCTGCAGTCGGTGAAGTGGTCATCGGAGTGACGCTGGTCAATCTGCGGCATCTGCTGATGAGCGCTTCTCTTTCAAGAAGGACTGCCGCAGCCTCCCCTACTGCTAGGATGGCAGTCGCCTTCGGCAACACAGATGAAGTCTTCGCCACAGCATCAGCAACCACCGGAGTTATTGAGACCCCCTTTCTGGTTGCCATGGAAATCACAGCCTGGTCCGGTTGGGTCCTGGGTACTCTGGCTGGACACACTACCGGATCACTGCTTCCCCCGACTGTACAGCAGAGCATCGGGATAACTCTCTATGGGATGTTTGCCGCCCTGCTGGTACATAACATTACCCAGGTACAGTGGTATGTTGTCGTTGCCGCTGCCGCAGCGGCTTTCAATACCGTGCTGACAGCATGGACACCCCTGCAGCCCGGATGGGCATTCGCCCTCTCAATGGTAGCTGCCTCCCTGCTGGGAGCATGGCTCCTCCCTCTGGTCTCACCGGGCTTTGCCAGAATGGAGGTTGACCATGCGTAACGAAATCATCCTCATTGTGCTCTTCTCAACTGCCGGCACCTATCTGGCCCGTGTCCTGCCCTTCTTTCTGCACTATCTTGACAGACTGCCCCGCTTTTTCAAGCGTTTCCTGCGGGTAATGCCGGTGGCTGCGCTCGGTGCGCTGCTTTTTCCCGGACTGCTCAATGATTTTTCACATGCCCCGGCAGCCGGCCTTATCGGCACCGCAACAGCCGCAGCTGTTGCCTTTGGTACCAGGAATCTCATCATCCCGGTGATAGCAAGTGTGCTCGCCACATTTCTCATCATGCAGGTTGCCTGAACGCACCAGTCGCTAGACAAGATCCTGGAATTCCTGCTGGACCTCCGAAAGCAGCCGCTGCAGGTCAGCGGTATCAACTCTGAGCGTGCGGCGATCGAAAGAGAGCAGCCCGGTGCGATCCAGCTCAAGGTCCGAAAACCCGTCATACACAAACAGCCCGAGCCCGGCCCTCATCCATCGTTTCATTCGCCTGCGGTACAGGGTATCAAGAAAGTGTTTCAGATTGTCTGCAGGTGCTTCAGAATGGCCCGTCTCTACGTTGGATAGTCCCGGGAAGCGCAGCACAGCCGCAATAGGTGAATCCCGGTGGGGTAAGAGGCTCCGGATGCCACCCAGCGGGAGCGCAGTCACATCACCGGCTCCGTCAGCCTGCACAACAAGCCGATCAGTATCGAATCCCTTCAGCCACTCTGAAATGGCGGTTGCTTCAAACTGCCCCCAGCCTTCACTGAAGACGACCCACATGCATAACGAAGGGGTGTTGCGAAGGGTAACCACCAGCTCCCGCAGTTCACGACGGAAGTCGGAACGGGACACCTCGCTATCGCGCCGGGTTTGACGTAATGTCCGCTGTTTCTCTACTTTACCAAACCAGCGATGAGACCGGCATCCTGCATTGGGTACCATATCCTGAATAACCAGCAGCCCCAGAGAATCACAATGGTGATACCAGCGACGGGAGGCCACGGTAGCATGACAGCGCACAGAGTTAAATCCAAGCTTCCGTATCAATTCCAGTTCATCTCTTACCGCTGCATCACTGGGGGCGGTAAGTCCGCTGCCGGGCCAGAAGGGATGGTAGAGCACCGCGTTGAGAAGCAGCGGCATATTGTTGAGAAAGAACCGCGATTTCCCCGTTCTGTCGGTACGGGAGCTAAAGCTACGAAGGGCAAAATAGCTCTCAACACTATCGGTTATCGTTCTCCCGTGATAAAGGGCAATCTTCAACCGGTAGAGGTGGGGGCTATCTGGATGCCACATTTTTGGAAAGGGTATCTGCAGCTTCACCGTCTCTTCCGGACCGGCTGCCCTTGCGGCAATCTTTCGCCCAGCTTCCAGAACCGTATAGATCACCCGGGATCCCCCGGTGGCGATAACCGAGACTGTTATGCCTCCGCTTTCACATTGAGGAACAAGGATAATATCTGATATGGCGCAGGAGGAAACCGGCTCCAGCCAAACCGTCTGCCTGATGCCGCTGGAGGCAGCATGAAATCCCCGCTCCGGATTCAGGCGCTGCAGGCCGCATTGCTGCCAGCCGGTATCGGTAGGATCCCAGGCCCTGACAACAACTTCATGCTGGGATGCTGCCTCCTTAAGGTGGCTGGTAATATTACAGGTGAACGGCAGATATCCCCCGTGATGGTTGCCGGCAAGCTCTCCGTCAATAAGGACCTCACACTCCCAGTCGACAGCCTCAGAATGCAGCAGGATCTCGCTTTCGGACCACGCCTTGGGAATGCTGAAGCTCCTCCGGTACCAGAGAACATCATCAGGACCTACAGACTGCTCAACCGTAGAGACAGCCGTCTCAACGGCATAGGGGACAACAATAGTATGACTATATTGTTTCGGTAGCTGCTGCTGCCGATCGGTGATCTCCAGATCCCAGCAGCCGTTGAGATTCATCCAATCCTGTCGCACCATTTGCGGACGAGGATACTCGGCCAGAGGTCTTTCACTGTCGGTACCACCAGACCAGCGAGTACTGCTCATGATTCCTGTCCGGACTGCGCTGCATCCGGCCGTTATTCGCTCTCCGGGCCAGCTGCTGCCTGCAGTTTTTCCACAGCGGCAGTCGCATCGGCAATCAATTCGGCATAGGCTTCACTGTCGGCTGTCTGAGCTATCTCCAGTGCCTGCTCATAATCGGCAACAGCAGCAGCATACTCATCTGTACGCTCAAGCGCCGCAGCCCGGTTGAAGTAGGATACCGGATAATCGGCATTGATCTCTATAGCCAGCGTGCAGTCTGCAATGGCTGCAGCATAATTTTCCAGCTGAATGCTGCACCAGGCCCGGTTATTGAGAGAGTCAATAGCTTCAGGTTCTATGGCCAGGCTTCTGTCAAAGTCATCGTAAGCCTCTGCAAATCGCAGCAGCTGTGCCAGTGAGACCCCCCGATTGTAGAAATCATCGGCATTGGGATCGTTGCGCAGCAGTATTGCCGTATCGAAATCGGCAACAGCTGCTTCATGGTTGCCTATCGTCTGCAGCACAAGTCCACGCTCAGCATAGAATACCGGTTCGTCGGCATACTGGTCGATTGACTTGTTGTAATCATCCAGGGCCTTTGCATACAGCCCTATCTCATTGAGAACCACTCCGCGGTCCCGATACAAATAGGGATTGAGCACTGGTATCAGCTCTATGGCCTTGTTCAGATCATACAGTGCATCCTTGTTGTTTCCTATCCAGTTATAGGCGATACCGCGATTCCACCAGGCCTCATACATACCGGGAACAAACTCGATTGCTCGGGAGAAGTCAGATATGGCACTTTCAAAAGCGTTCAGCATCAGGTGGGCATAACCGCGATGAAAGTATATGTAACCGTCCTGCGGCTCAAGTTCGGCAGCAGCGTTGAAATCGGCGAAGGCGTCATTGAAGTTCCCCGTATCCCGCAACGCAATGGCCCTGATAAGATGCAGGTCGGCAAAAGGTTCAACCAGGGTAAAGAGGTTGGCAGCTTCATCAATTACTGCCTGATAATTCCCCCGCTGGTAGGAATCGACGATACTGGCCCAACTGTCATCGATATCATCGGCTACCAGCTGTGACGGAAGCAGCAAGAGAAACAGCAACAGCATTGCTGTCAGCACTCTGCATCCCGGTCTTCTCTTTTCTGATGAATGAAGCATTGCACCCTCTCCTTTGTAAATCACCCTTTTTACTTACTGTAAGTATACTTGCTGAGACTCCATTGTACCAGTGCTTTTACGGAATTTCATGGATATCGCTAAAAGGAGTTCTCCGATTGCACTAAATGCTTCTCTGTGATACGATTTTCCATTGCAGGAGGAGTTCATGGATCTGGCAGATACCTCAACTGAGCTGTTATTATCAAGCATACATGACGGACTGTACATCACAGACACCGATAGAACCATCATCTACTGGAACAGAGCTGCAGAGCTGATAACCGGTTATTCGGCAGCAGAGGTTCTCGGCCAGCGTTGTTCGGACAATATTCTCATCCATGTCGACCATGAGGGCTGTAATCTCTGTGTGGGTGCATGCCCCCTTGACAGCACGCTACATGATGCCGTGCCGCGGGATGTGGATATCTACCTGCACCATAAATCGGGATACCGGATACCTGTCAATGTCCGCACTTCGGCAGTCACTGATGATTCAGGGAGCATCATCAGCGGGATAGAGCTGTTCACTGACATATCCAACCGGGAAGCGACTAGACTCAGGATCCAGGAACTGGAACGGGCAGCAAAACTTGACCACCTCACCCGTCTGGCGAACCGCAGCTATGCCGAGCTGGAGATGAAGAGAAGAATGAGTGACCTCCAGATGCAGGGAATTCCCTTCGGCCTGCTGTTCCTTGATATCGACAACTTCAAGGCATTGAATGATACCTGTGGACACCAGGTCGGCGACAAAGCGCTGAAGGTGGTGGCAGAGACCATGCAGTCAGCGGCAAGACCGTTCGACATTTTCTGCCGCTGGGGTGGCGAGGAGTTTCTCGGCATTCTTCCCAATGTGGAGATGGACAACCTGACAGCCATAGGTAACACACTCAGGGTATTGATAGAAAACAGCTACTTCATGACCCCGGAGGGTCAGCGGCAGGTTACCGTTTCAATCGGGGCAACCCTTGGTATTGCTGGAGAGGGATTCCTTGAGACAGTGCACCGTGCCGACGAACTGATGTACCGCAGCAAGAGCGAAGGCAGGAACCGTCTCTCTTTTGGGTAATACAGCAGGTCCGGCCCTTACCGGACACCGGACACCTTCTGATGCCGCACTCCCCGGACACCGAGCATGAAGAATACATAGTTCAGCAGTAGGATCAGGCTTATCCCGATCAGCAGCACCAGCCATATCACATGCTCGGCTATTCCCAGACCAGTGATGAGTAATGAGCGGTACACTGACGTCGAATTACTCCCGAGGAATACCGCAACGGCAAATATCAGGGATATGAGCGTCGAAAAGCTGAAGAGAAAGATCGAAGCATGCCTGAACAGCAAGTTGAACCGGGAAGGATCAAGCTTCTGAACCACTGAACGGCGGCCGACATATACTCCTATCATCAGAGAATAGGGCAGCACAGTAACCGGTAGCAGGTTCATAAAGAGGTAGAGGGAAACAGCACAGAATATGTAGAGTATCTCAATATAGATCAGGCGCATGGTGTAGAAATTGCGAATGATATCCGGCATCCAGACAAGGCTGAAGATTACCCCCACTGATGCACCTGTGAGCATGAGCGGGACTGTATCACTGCCGGTAAGCTGCGCAAAAAAGATGAACAGGTAGATCGAACTGAGTATGAAGAGCGGGGCAAGGAGTACCCCTGTAACAACCGACTCCGTACGTTTCATAGCCGGTTTCACCGATCCATTGGTCTCTGCATCGACTTTACGGGAAAGCATTACTCCACCCCTGAAAAAACCTTATGGTCCTTTGTTATGCACATGGATTATTGTATCCGGTTTCATCTTGGTAATAAAGTAAAAAATTCCGCCGCCTGTATCGGAAAGACCCTCACATGTGCGTACTGCACCATCAATCAGATAACCCGTCATCATCGGCCTCCTGTTCCTCTTCGCTGTGAAGATTGCAGAACAGGGCCTTCACGATATTGCTGAGCAACTCAAAAGCTGCAGCAAGCAATGCAATGATAAGGACTATGATATAGCCCGGCCTGATAAATGCAATAAGCAGATCAAGATTGAGAGCCTGCAGGATCTCAAGCGAGAAGTAGGTATCCAACCCGCCTGAAAGGAACTGCAGGATGATATAGATATCAAAGAAACTCAAAGCCGCTGCAAGGATGAACAGTACCGGGGTACGCCTTCGCAGCACCAGCAAGGTGACAGCTATCGGAATATCGAGAGCCCACCTGATGGTCAGCAGCGGCAGCAGTGCCAGAAATCCGGGCTGAAGGATCCTGTAGACCATGCAGGCTGTTCCTGTTGAGATACTCACCTTCAGCCGATCAGCAAAGAGGTTCGCCAGCACAATAAGGGCTACCGTGAAAACAATCGTAGCTATCTCTTCCCCGACAGATACCCGCTTTACCCGGGATAATCTCTGCAGCACGCCTCTGCGGGAATCA
>CAZSBC010000060.1:0-4520 GCA_964605195.1 uncultured Spirochaetales bacterium
ATTCCACGCTGGATCGCCATAGTCATTGCGATGCTTATCCTGGTAGTCATCTTTGTGCTGATGATTTTTTTCGCTTCCGTCAGCCTGAATACGCTGATTGTGGGTATACCGAAGTATGCCAGCCGGATTCCCTATATTTTTGGTGGTATAGAGGATAGAATAAACGAGATGATCGATCTTGAGACCGATATCAGGATCCTCGATATGCTGGCCATTGATTGGCAAGGACTGATCCTCAACACGCTCTCCAGGATATCGGGATCTGCATTCTCTATCTCTTCAACCGCAATTCTGGTCTTTATCTTCGTCCTCTTCCTGCTGCTTGAACGGCAGTCTCTAATCCCGAAGCTGCGGGTTGCCCTGCCGAACCGTGACGGTATGAAGATGGCTGTGATGTTTGAGCGGATCAACCGACAGACCTCACGCTACCTGGTGATCAAGTCTCTTATAAGCCTGATAACCGGAATCCTCTTCTATCTGGCGGCGATAGCAACCAAACTTGACTTCCCCTTTGTCTGGGGACTGCTGGCGTTTATTTTTAACTTCATACCATCGATAGGTTCTGTAATCATCACGGTCCTGACTGTGCTGATGGCTGTCCTGCAGTTTTTCCCCGATTACGTGAGCATTATCTATGTGGCAGTTCTGATGCTCTCGATACAGACCGTGCTCGGCAATATCATTGATCCGCGCATGCAGGGTAACCAGCTGAACCTCAGCCCCTTCGTAATCCTGGTCTCCCTGGTATTCTGGGGCTATATCTGGGGGATAGTCGGGATGTTCCTGGCGGTACCGCTTACCTCTATCATCCAGATAATCTGCGCCAACATACAGCCGCTGAAACCGATTGCAATCCTCATCAGCAGCGGTAAGAATTACCGTAAACAGATCCGTGAGGAGGAGCGGCGCAGGCGCGAGCAGTATGCCAAGGAGCGTATGGCCCGTCGTGAGATGCGTTCAAACAATAATCGCAAACCGCCAAACGGCAACTGATCCAGCTTGCATATTTCCCCGATTTCTGAAAAAATCACTGCGACAGGAACACCTGTCATCAATCTATACATGGAGCAACAGCATGAGCAGTGAAGCAGTCAGAAAACGAATTCTTACCGGGGACCGTCCCACCGGCAAACTGCATCTCGGTCACTATGTGGGATCCCTGCAGAACCGTGTCAGGCTGCAGGATCAGTATGAGTGTTTCTTCATCATAGCCGACCTGCATACCCTTACGACAAAACCGGAGAAAGAGGCCGTGGAGGCGATAACGGGTAATGCAAGAGAGATGGTGCTTGACTACCTTGCCTGCGGCATAGACCCGGTAAAATCGGTTATCTATCTGCAGTCCGCTGTCCAGGAAATCTATGAGATGAACCTGCTTTTCGAGATGATGGTCTCTGTTCCCCGTCTGCAGCGCATTCCGAGTCTCAAGGATATGGCTCGCTCTGCCAATCTCAATGAGATGCCCTTTGGGCTGCTCGGCTATCCGGTGCTGCAGGCAGCCGACATTCTGATGCCCCGTGCCCATCTTGTCCCTGTCGGGAAGGATAATGAATCACACGTGGAACTGACCCGGGAAATTGCCCGCCGCTTCAACTACCTCTATGGCGAGGTCTTTCCCATACCCGACGTCATGGTCGGTGATTTCGGGTCGCTGGTGGGAACGGACGGCAATGCAAAAATGTCGAAATCCCTCAATAACGCGATCTACATAGCCGATGATGCGAGGACCGTGTCAAAGAAGGTGCGAGGCATGTATACCGACCCCAACCGGGTCCGTGCCGATATCCCGGGCACCGTCGAGGGCAATCCGGTATTCATCTATCACGATGCCTTCAATACTGATACTGCTGAGGTAGCGGATCTGAAAGCCCGTTACCGGCAGGGTACCGTAGGTGACGTTGAGGTAAAGGAAAAGCTGGCAAATGCCCTCAATACCTTTCTGGACCCGATCAGGGAACGGCGCGAGCACTTCTCTAGCGTATCGGGACTGGTTGATGAGATCATCTATGACGGAACGCTGCACATGCGGCAGGAGGCCCGTCAGACCGTCACCGCCATGAAGAAGGCCATCGGCCTCAGCGGCATCTGGAACAAAATCAGCCGGAAGGCCGAACAGGCGAAAAAGAGGCGGGAGAAGCAGGGCGACAAGTAGCGATCAAACTCTATGGCTGAATTACCTGCTGTCCCCGAAGAACTTGATGACCCCTTTCTCTATACCCCCTTCACCAACCTGCAGGAGCGCTGCTCAAACCAGCTCACGGATGATGAGATAGCCCTCTTCCGGGATAGAATCCTTGCATATTACTCAGCCTCCGGAAGGGACTTCCCCTGGAGAAACAGTACCGATCCCTACCATATCCTCCTCTCAGAGATCATGCTGCAGCAGACCCAGGCTGAGCGGGTACTGCCGAAATACCTGGCCTTCATTGAGCGATGGCCAGGCTGGGTGGAACTTGCCTCAGCTCCCTTCCCCGAAGTGCTTGGAGCCTGGAAGGGACTCGGGTATAATCGCAGGGCCTTGGCCCTCAAGGAGATAGCACTGAAGGTGGTGCAGCAATACGGGGGGGACCTGCCGGCAGGGGAGAAGGAACTGCGAACCCTGCCAATGGTCGGTCCCGCTACGGCAGCCGCGGTAATGGCTTTTGCCCGGCAGGAACCCGCTCTCTATCTTGAAACCAATATCAGGCGGGTGCTGATCTACTACTTCTTCGACGGAGCCGCAGAAGTCCATGATCGTGAACTCTATGCTGTCCTTGAGCAGGTGCAGGAACGCCGGGACCCGCGTTCCTGGTACTACGCCCTGATGGATTACGGAGTCTTCCTCAAGGGACGAATTAATAATCCCAACCGAAGAAGTGCCCACTACAACCGACAGGAGCAGTTTGCCGATTCAGACCGGCAGGTTCGCGGCCAGATACTGACTGTACTGACAGAGCAGGGCATTGTTACAGGAAGTGAGCTGCTGAACCGCCTGCCTTTTCCCGAAGAGCAGGTGCTAAGGTGCCTCTCGGCGCTGGTGAAGGAGAGATTCCTCCATGCCGCAGACGAAGCTGCCGCTGAGACGGGACCGTCTTATAGAATCAGCAAGCTCTAAAAACTCGCAATCACAGAGTTTTGTGACTGTATTTTCTACATTTGCACGGTAATATGTTCTCATACTTGAGAGTGATTTGCAAAAACAGTAAACAGTCATACTATAAGGCGAATCGTTTTTGACAGTAAAAACACTAATCATCACACAAGCTGTCATGAACTATTTACTCATTACTCATCTTTTTTTAATGCAGGTATACACGTTGTGGTACCTGCATTTTTTGTAAACATTTTACCACTGAGTTGTTTGCTGTATGAAAGATTTTCTCAAGCCGTGATACTGCTTTTAGGAAGGTACGTCTATGCATATACGATCAGTGATACCAGTAATACTCCTGGCAGCCCTGCTGCTGGGCTTTGCATCCTGTGCGACCCCGGCACCGCAACCGGATGTCCCGGCTGAAGTGCCGGATGTCCCGGCTGAGGTGCCGGAGGCCCCGGCTGAAGTGCCGGATGTCCCGGCTGAGGTGCCGGAGGCCCCGGCTGAGGTGCCGGATGTCCCGGCTGAGGTGCCGGAGGCCCCGGCGGAAGTGCCGGATGTCCCGGCTGAGGTGCCGGATGTCCCGGCTGAAGTGCCGGAGGCCTTGGCTGAAGTGCCGGAGGCCTTGGCTGAAGTGCCGGAAGCCGGAGAAGATGCTGTGGAGGACGAAGCGGAGGTAGTAACACCCTCCCCAGAGGATACGGCTACCGAAGGGCAACTGGAAGCATCAGAGGTCATTGCGGCTGAACCAACTGAAGGGGGAGTGGTTTCGGCATCCGAAGAGCCTGCTCCTGTGGTTGTGGAAGAGCTGGTTGAGGAAGCAGAAGTTGGGGTTAAGGCTCCAGCGGAAGCTGTTCCTGAAATACCTGCGGTTACCGAGATCATCCTTCTTGCTACAGGCGATGTACACGGGTACCTGCTGCCCTTTGACTACATCTATGACAAGCCGATAGACACCTCAATTGCCCAGGTGCATGCCTATGCAGAAGACGTGCGGAAGGGTGCCCCAGATCTTCTGCTCCTTGATACCGGAAACACGCTGCAGGGTCAGCCGGCGGTCTATTACTACAACAATGTCAAAACCGATCACAGGCATATCACAGCCGATGTCATGGAGAAGATGCATTATGATGCTGGAAGCGTCGGTTTCTACGATTTCGGTACCGGGCCGGGAGTGGTGGAGAAAGTTGCCGGAGAACTGGGTCATCCCTGGCTGGCGGCTAATGTGGTCAGAGAAAGTGATCGGGAGCTTCCCTTTCAGCCCATGGCCGTATTTGAGCGGTCAGGCCTGACTATAGCCGTAATCGGGTTGCTTGACCATGATATCGGGGAACTGCTTTCACGGGATACCCTCGGCGGAATTGAGATTGTCGAACCGGCACCGGTTGCCGTCAGATGGCTTGCCGGACCGGAGGCTGCTGCAGCAGACCTGGTGGTTGGGATCTAT
>CAZSBC010000060.1:4530-12020 GCA_964605195.1 uncultured Spirochaetales bacterium
GCGGCAATGGAGATCCAGCTTGCAGATATCAGGCAGTTTGCAGCTGCTACAGCCGGTTTTGATCTCATCATTGCCGGAGGCATATCCTCGGGAATGCTCTTCCAGGCAACCGACAGCAGGGGAGAGAAGGTTACTATAGTAAGCCCCGGGGAGCATGCAGCATCAGTTGCCGACGTTCGCTTTTTGCTGCAGGAGACAGCCTCAGGGTTTACCCTTGAGACAGTAACTGCCAGCATCATCCCCATGGAAGGCATCAGCTACAGAGATGCCGCGATAGCGGGCTATGAAGCGATCTCCGATGAGATTGAGCAGTATATCTCCCGGGAGCTCGGCAGCATATCACAGACCATCTCCGCAGGTTTCTCATATCTCGGGGACAGTGCCTTCATGGATCTCATCCATCAGCTGCAACTGGACCTTACCGGAGCCGATATCTCATTTGCCGCGCCATCAGCCATGGATGCTCGGATAGAGCAGGGAGTTGTCACAGTCCAGGATCTCTTCAGGCTCTTTCCCTTCGAGACGCAGCTCTATGTGCTGGAACTGACTGGCAGGGAGATAGATGCCTATCTGGAGTACAGTTATGCCCGCTGGATAACGGCCATGCAGGATACCGATACGCTGGCTGCCGAGATTGCCGCTTGTGACAGTGCCGCAGGCATTGTCTACACTGTGGACCCCAATGGTATGGAGGGAGAGAGAGTTGCTGTCACCGGTGTGCTGAGCCCCTACGAATACGGGAGTGAACCGAAACCCTTCAATCCTGACGGTACCTACCTGGTTGTCGTCCCCTCCTTCAGGGGACAGGGAGGGGGAGGCCACCTGACTGAAGGAGCTGGCCTGGAGCGGGAGGAGTTGCAGGAGCGGATTCAGTATGCAACCCTCCAGGATGTACGGCTCTATGCCATGCGCCTCTTTGAGTATTCGGGAACCTATCAGCCGTTCTGTGACGAAAACTGGACATTTCTTCCCTGATTTCTGCCGTTTTCTGCTATAATGAAGGGTAGAATGATTCATGAAGATCAGGAGAAGAAGAAATGAAACACGATATTCTCAAGTGGGGCGTGCTCAGTACCGCGAAAATAGGCATGGAACATGTGACCCCGGCAATGATAGAGGGCGAACGATGTGAAGTGATCGCCATTGCATCCCGGAACAGGGCTTCTGCCGAGAAAGCCGCTGATGAGCTCGGGATAGACCGGGCCTACGAATCCTATGAGGCTTTACTCGCGGCGCCTGACATTCAGGCCGTCTATATACCGCTGCCAAACCACCTGCATCTTGAATGGATAGAGAAGGCGGTCAGAGCGGGAAAGCATGTCCTCTGCGAGAAACCGCTGGTACTCCATTCACGTGAAATTGCACAACTGAAACAGCTCTCAAAGGAGTCCGGCAGACTCATCGGGGAGGGCTTCATGGTCCTGCATCAGCCCCGCTGGCAGCGGGTGCGGGAACTGGTACAGAATGGCTCCCTTGGCCGTTTTGTCCATGCTCAGAGTGTTTTCTCCTACTATCTGAACGATCCGGGGAATATCAGGAACAACCCGGATTACGGAGGCGGCGGTATCCTTGATATCGGTTGCTATCCCGTGGTTCTTTCCCGCTTTGTCCTGAACGATGAGCCGCGGAGGGTGCTGGCATACGTTGAGCTGGATCCTGATTTCGGCACAGACCGCCTTGCTTCGGTGATCCTGCAGTTTCCGGGCGGACCGGTGACCTTTACCGTCTCCACCCAGATGGTAGACTTCCAGTATTTCCAGTTTTTCGGGACAGAAAAGATGGTAGAGCTGCAGACCCCCTTCAACACCCCCGATTTCCGATCCATGACGATCAAGGTCAACTCAGGGAACATACTTGAAGCTCCCAAGGTGGCAGAGACCTTTTCACCGGTAAATCAGTATACCCGGCAGGGCGATGCTTTTGCCCGGGCAGCCCTTGAGGGTGAGAAATTTGCCGGTTCCCTGGAAAATGCCGAGAAGAATCTCAAGGTGCTCGAAGCCATATTCAGGGCATTCAAAAGCGGCCGCTGGGAAGATGTGAAATAAGCGGTTCAGCTTAGCGTTACCGGTTCTAGCAAGAGCTCCTCGGGATCATCGATCCCGGCATACACCCCGTGATACTCACTCGGTAGAAGCTTTACCATCTCTGCCATGATCTGCTCGGTAACAGCTCGCCTGGAGCGCTTTGAAGCCCGTATACCGGGTTTTACCCTGAACGGGTCACCGACCCTGATAACCATCCTGGTACGCTTGAGCCGCTTCAGGTTGCTCCAGAAATGTTCCGCTCCCCAGTGTGCCAGCGGTACAATGGGGCAGCCGGTACGGATTGCTATGCTGGCAATGCCGACATTGGCTTCCTGAAGAATGCCGCTGCTGCTGCGGGTACCCTCGGGCGCAATGTAGAGGATCTTCTCTTCCTTCATCAGCCGTTCAGCCTCCCGCAGTGTCGACACGGCAGGATTCTCACGATCAAGCGGAACCCCGCCCCAGTTATCTGCAAGTATACGGAAAATCGGGTTGTCCCATGTCTCTTTCTTGGTGAGTGCATAGACCTCCCGGGGCATAGCCTGCAGCCGGAGTACCGGTGCATCCAGGAAGTTTATGTGGTTGAAAACCACCAACAGGGGCCCTTTATCGGGCAGTTTCCGCATTTCATCACTCTCTATGCTGCAGGTTGCCCTGATCAGTAATCTGGCTACTGCGGTGAGGAATCTGGCAGCTGGTGTCATGGTTGCACGCTCCGGGTTATTAACTGAATTACATTGGTGCGGCAGGAGACCGTGAGTTCGGTTCCCGCCTCACAGATTGTCTCACCGTCGGCATGGACGGCCATAGTCCCGGAGAGAGCTTTGAGATGAAAATGGGGAGCCATCCCGGTATCGGTATCTTCCAGTGCTGCCTGGGTTCCCCTGGAGTAGTGCAGCATGGCACGCAGCAGCTGAAGGCGGGTGCCCTGGCGGGTCATGCATATGTTGAACAGTCCGTCATCCATTATGCCCTCCGGGGCCATGTAGAAAGCCCCTCCCATTCTGCGGCCGTTCATGATCGAAACAAGGGCCGGTTCACTGGAGAAGGTGGTTTGGTTGTACGAGATCTCCAGCTGCGGAGCCCTGGGGTAAGCAATCAGCGTCTTGATTGCCCCGAGGGTATATCCTGCAGCTCCCTTGATATGTCTCATCTTGGCGGCTTCCAGACCCACAATGGTATCGAACCCGACACCGATACCGTTTCCGAAGAACCGTCCTTCAGGATAGTCTCCGCCTATCACCAGGCCTATATCGATACTCCTGAGGTGTGGATCTATCAGCAGCTCAAGGCTTTCCTGCAGATCTGACGGCAGCCCTGCACCGAACCCGAAATCGTTGCCCCGCCCAATGGGGATGATGCCCATCATAGGCAGCTTGCCCTCCTTATCCGGAGAATCCTCAAGAGCACGCATGATGCCGTTGATCACCTCGTTGCATGTCCCGTCGCCGCCGGCTGCCAGGATGGCTGTATCGCGATGTCTACCGCTGCTTATGAGTGAATGGGCAAGCTCAACTGCATGACCGGGATACTCTGTACACTTCACAGCATACTGGATGCTGTGCATTTCCAGGAACCGGGTAATGACGTTAAGTTTATCGGCAGCTGACCCCTGCCCGGCAGTGGGATTGAAAATCATGACAAACTGATTGATCATTGTTCTCGCCTGTATCATAGGATGCGTGATTACCGCCCAGGGAAAATGCCGGCGCATAATCACCTAATCATAACATAATCTCTCATCCTGGCATAGATACACAGGATGTACCAATATGCAGTGCTGTCCCATCTTCCAGTTTGGTTTACTAGTTACAGTTTTGGGTAAATTGTTGAAATGTTGTAATACACAGAGATAAAGAGTAATTGTATTTATATAGCATATGCCAATAAGATATCTGTTGCTGGTAGCAATTAAAATCATATATAACTTACAAATATACTCAGTGTTTATTTGTATAAATATAAGAAAATTTGATAAAAAAATATTGATAAATGACAATATAATCTATATTATTTTATCGAATCGGTAATCTTTCTGATAGTACTGCCGGTTATGTCAATATATTTAGGGGGTATGGTGCTATGGGTGAAGTACAACAAAGCGGATCCGGGATTCAGAGAAGTTCGTCCCGTTCCCGCTCAAGAAAACCCAAGAAAAACCAGATTCCATATGCAATAGCGGTATTTGCAGTAATTGCGGCAATAGGAGTCATCCTGTCGTTCGTATCTGCCCAGCTAGGCATTTTCTGGTTTACTGGCTCTATGTTTGGTTTTATTCTACAGCGTTCACGGTTCTGTTTTACTGCCTCGCTGCGCGACCCGGCCCTGACAGGCAGCACGTCACTGACACGTGCTGTGTTGATTGCCTTTGCGATCACCTCACTGGGGTTCTGGGCCATCAAGTATGGGGCCCATCTCAATGGGGCTCCGATACCGGGACAGGGATATATAGTTCCAGTCAGTTTTGCCACTGCCATTGGTGCCTTCATGTTCGGTATCGGCATGGTTATCGCCGGCGGATGCGCTTCGGGAACCCTGATGCGCGTAGGGGAGGGCTTCCTCATGCAGGTACTCTCGCTGTTCTTCTTCATCGTTGGCTCGTTATGGGGTGCTCATGATTTCGGATGGTGGAAACTGCACGTGATTTCAGAGGGAAAGGCTGTCTTCCTTCCGGATGTATTCGGATGGGGAGGAGCCATTGTGCTCCAGCTGCTGCTCATCGCAGTGCTGTTTGTGCTGGCTGACAAATGGGAAAACAGGAAACAGGATTAACGGGAATCAGATAACAAGGAGATAGAGAAAATGGCTGAATATGAACTGGATTGCATGGGAGAAGCCTGTCCGATACCACTGGTGAAGGCAGAGAAGAAGCTGAATGAACTGCAGGTCGGTGACGTGCTTATTGTGCAGATCGATCACAGCTGCGCCATGAAGAACGTCCCGGAGTGGGCGCGGAAACAGGGCCACAATGTGGAAATAGACGAAGTGGATGACGGCGAATGGGAAGTCATCATAGAAAAGATGAAATAGGGAGATAGATAATATGGCTGAATATGAACTGGATTGCATGGGAGAAGCCTGTCCGATACCACTGGTGAAGGCAGAGAAGAAGCTGAATGAACTGCAGGTCGGTGACGTGCTTATTGTGCAGATCGATCACAGCTGCGCCATGAAGAACGTCCCGGAGTGGGCGCGGAAACAGGGCCACAATGTGGAAATAGACGAAGTGGATGACGGTGAATGGGAAGTCATCATCGAGAAAATGAAATAGAAACTGGGAGGTATCCGCATGGATATCAAGAGTAATAAGTTTTACAAGACATGGTTCAAGAGTGCCTGGCCGTATGTTACCGGCGCTGTCCTGCTTTCCGTATTTCAGATCGTGACACTGGCTGCAACCGGGAATCCCTGGGGGGTCTCCGGTGTGCTTGCAAACTGGGGAGCCTGGATATATGAGCTGTTTGGCGGAAGTGTGGACAAATGGTACTACTTTTCCAGTGAGGGCGCTCAGGCAACGCTGGAAAATGGTTTCCTGAGACATCCCGGAACAATGAGAAACCTGGGACTGATAGTAGGTGCACTGTTTGCATCCCTGATGGCTTCGCAATTCAAGGTCAAGAAGATCAAGAGCCTCAAACAGGTCATCGCAGCTCTCCTCGGGGGACTGCTGATGGGCTATGGCGCCCGGATTGGCTTCGGATGTAACATCGGGGCCCTTTTCAGCGGGATTGCTTCCCTTTCCCTCTCAGGCTGGGTCTATGCTGTGTTCCTCTTTGCCGGGGCCTGGGTAGGAAGCAAGCTGCTTGTCAAGTTTTTTATGTAGTTGATCATATGGCGTAAAGGAGTTATGAATCATGCCAAGAGAGAAGAAAGTAGAAGAGTATGATGTTGTCATCATCGGCGGTGGTGCCGCCGGGCTGACAGCAGGAATATACAGCGGTCGGGCAAGGCTTAAGACGCTGCTGATAGAGAAGGCCCTTGTCGGCGGACTGGCAACCTATACCAATGAGATTGAGAATTATCCCGGTTTTCCGGAGGGTTCCACCGGGACAGGCCTTATGGATCTTTTTCAGAAGCAGGCCAAGAAATTCGGGGTCAAGTTCAAGGGCACCGATGTGAAATCTGTTGAGCTTGAAGGTGAAATCAAGACGGTGGAAACCTTCAGGACTACCTACAAGGCCAAGGTTGTGATCATCGCAGCCGGCGGCAGACCAAGAATCACCAATGCGGAGAATGAGGAGGAGTTTCTCTTTGACAAGGGGATTTCCTTCTGTGCTACCTGCGACGCTGCGGCTAACACCGGCAAGGAAGTATTGATTGTCGGCAGCGGTGATGCCGCAATTGAGGAGGGAATGTTCCTCACCAAGTTTGCAAGCAAGGTATACGTCTCCATTATGCATGAAGAGGGTAAGATGGACTGCAATGAGATTGCCAAGGCCGAGGCCCTAGAGAATCCGAAAATGGAGTTTATCTGGAATACCGTCGTCAAGCGGTTTGAAGGTGATGACCATCTGCGTACCGTTGTGCTGGAGGACCTTAGGACAGGCGGGGAAGTGCCGGTATCGGTTGACACCTGCTTTGAGTTTATCGGGTATCTTCCCAATACCGAGATATTCAAGGGTAAGGTTGATATGACTGATCGGGGCTACGTCATTGTAAACGACAAGATGGAAACTAATGTCGAAGGTGTCTTCTCCTGCGGTGATGTCAACGATAAGTTCCTCAAGCAGGTTGCTACAGCCGTCGGTGACGGTGCGACTGCCGGATATGCTGCTGAGCGCTACATTGCCGAGACCTGTCAGTACAACAGCCAGATTCTTACCAGGGACCAGTTCGTATATGTCTACGATGCCTCCTGTCCCAACTGCCAAAACAGGCTGCGTGAGATTGAGGCGTTGGAGAATGAGACCGAAGGGGTTATCTCCTTCAGTAAAGTTGATGTCTATAAATCCAAGGGTTTGTCAAACAGGATGGGGATCAGCTATTTCCCGAGTATTGCCGTGGTACGTGATGGAAAGATCTCTGATGTCATCACGGATGATTTTTCACGGGAGAATCTGGAATCCTATCTGGCCGGTTAGTCCCGAATCAGGTAATAAGGAGTAGTTTCATGAAATTTCTGAAATCACTATCCATGCTTCTCTTTGTCGCTGTGGTTGTACTGACAGCTACGGGATGCGGTCCCGAATATGCTGAAACCGGTACAGTGATCATAAGCGCAAAAGAGGCGGTAAAACTCATAGATACACCGGGGACTGTCCTTGTGGATGCCCAGAAGGAGACTTCGTTTGCCAAGGAGCATATTCCCGGTGCCGTAAATATCAGTCGCAGTGATATCGTGGTGGAGAAGCAGGTGGCAAACATGCTGGCTCCGGCTGAGGTGATAGAGACTGTCCTGGGCAGTCGCGGCATCAGCAATGACAGCCTTGTTGTCATCTACGACGACAACAATAATATGGATTCTGC
>CAZSBC010000060.1:12030-17792 GCA_964605195.1 uncultured Spirochaetales bacterium
GGTGGACCCTGCTGGTCTACGGGCATACCAATGCCAAGGTGGTCAGCGGCGGACTGAACGCACTGAAGAAGCGGGGGCTGGAAGTAACCACGACTGCAGCACAGCCGCAGAAGGCCGATTTCACGGCAAAGGCTGCCGATACCAGTCTGACTGCAGATCTCGCAGCTGTTCTCTCTCAGGTGAATACTCCCGATGAGGATACCGTTCTCATAGATACACGCACCAAGGACGAATTCAATATGGGAACCATCCCCGGGTCCATCCACCTGAACTATGAGGGGAACAATTACAGTGACGGGACTATCCGATCGGTACAGGATATCAAACTGCGGTACAAGGATGCCGGTATTCTTCCCGAGGATACGATCATCTTGTACTGTAAGTCATCCATCAGGGGTGCCCAAACCTTTCTGGCCCTCTACAATGCCGGTTACCGTAACCTGAAACTGTATGACGGGGCATGGCTGGAGTGGACGCTTGATCCAGATCGTCCGGTCCAGCTGCCGGAAACGATACCAGTCCAGTCAAACTTTCAGGATAATTCATAACGGAAAGAGTAGCACTACAGTTATCCGGCGGTATGGCCGGATCGTAATACACATTTAGGAGTGATAAAGATGAAAAACAGAGTTTTCTTACTGCTGATCGCAGTTCTTCTCGTTCTCTCTCCTGCATTCATTGTTGCAGGCGGGGATGAGGAAGCAGCCCAGTCCAGCGCAGTGACCGATGCAGCCCTGGCATACTTTGCCGACAAGGCCGACGACAACAACATGATTGCGCAGGATGCATTCGTGGAGATGGTAAAAAGCGGTACTGACATGTTCATTCTGGACATTCGGAGAGCCGAAGACTATGCCGCCGGTCACATAGCCGGTGCCTTCAATGCACCCTGGGGTGCAGCAATCGGTGAGAGCCTTGAGTTTCTGCCGGATGACCAGCCGGTATACGTCTACTGCTACAGCGGCCAGACAGCCGGCCAGGCCGTTGCCGCTCTCAATGTAGCCGGTATCCAGGCAAAATCGGTCCGCTACGGTTTCAGCCTCGGTATCTCCAAGGTCGATGGATACGAAGATATCCTTGAGACAAAAGCCAACCAGTTTGGCGCTTCTGAAGGGGTCAAGTTCAACGAAGAGATCAAGGCCGCTGTAGTTGCATACTTCGATGCCATCGGATCCGATGAATTCGCTCCGAGCAATATCGTATCTGCAGCCAAGGCCAAGCAGGCAATTGATGAGTCGGAAGGGGATGTAGTCATTCTCTCGATCAGACAGCCTGATGCCTATGCCCAGGCCCATATTCCAGGTGCTGTGAACATCCCATGGGCGAAGGGAATGCAGGAACAGTTCTCCACGCTGCCCATGGACAAGAAGATCCTCACCTACTGCTACAGCGGCCAGACAGCCGGCCAGGCTGTAGCCATCCTCAGGCTGCTCGGATACGATGCCGTATCCATCAAGAGCGGTATGGGCACTGCCGCAACCGGTAGCAGCGGCTGGGCCAACGAAGGATTTCCCACTGTAGGGAACTAATGCAGCTGTTATTCAGCTCAAACCCCGGTTGAAACCGGGGTTTTTTCAGGTATACTGGTAACATGCCTGGCATGTACCCATGCCGTAACCACCAACAATGCAGGCTGGATGTGATCATGCATAGTAAGCGACAGGGGAAATTGACCGTTCTGCTTTCTCGGGAACATACTGCTCTACTCATTTTCTGCCTGCTCTATGTGGTTATCCAGCTTCCGATTCTTACCGCCTTTCCATTTGTGCATTCCGACGAAACCTGGCTGTCGGGGCTCTCCCGTACCATGCTTCACGAGTCTGATATCGCAGTTACTGAGTACTTCTTCGATATCTATGAACGTAATCCCCATGCTGTCAAGCTGCTCTTCCACCTCCTGCAGATGCTCTGGATTAAGCTCTTCGGATACTCTCTCTTTGCCCTCCGGCTGCTCTCCCTCATTGCCGGGGCAGCAACGCTCTATCTGCTGCAGCGCCTTATCAGGCATATGGGAGGATCGCGATTCTTCTCTCTCTGCGGCATGTGCTATGCCGCTTTCGATATCCAGTTTCTCTATGCCTCGCATACCATCCGTCAGGAGATCTTCCTGCTGCTCCTTTCGGTTGGGGGAATGTATCTGGTGGTGCGCGGGCTGAGTTTCGGAGGTGATCGTATCGGTATCCCCCATGACATTGCCGGGGGAGTGTTGACCGGTCTTGCGGTAGGGTTCCATCCGAATGGTGTCATGCTGATAGTACCGGTACTTGTCGTGTACGGGTATTTCCGTCTGGCAAGAAATCCCTTTGCGGCACGAAAGCCGCTGCTGTTCCTTCTCTCTGCCGGTACTGCTGGGGCTCTGTTCATGCTGATCAGCATCGTTGAGAATCCCGGATTCCTTTCGGATTACCTGCGTTACGGTGCCACCCTCGGAGTTACCGACAGTCTGGGGATGAAAATCAGCCGATTGCCTGATTTCTACCGCAAGATATTCCACCGGGTGAGCGGGACCTATTACATGCCACCGGTGCGAGTGCAGTTCTTCTGGTATGCTGGGATCCTGCTGTCGGTTGGTATTGCCTTGGCAGCTGAGAAACTCTTTGGAAAGCGAGACAGCAGTCGATTGCCACTGGCAGCGCTGCTGCTCGGCACAGTCGGGCTGCAGTTCGTCTATATAGGTATCGGGCGCTACGGACAGCCCTCGGTCATCCTGAATCTGCCGCTTGCGGTACTGCTGGCAGCCCTCTTTCTCTCCTCTTTTTCAGGAGATCCGGAAAGCCGGCTGGCAGTGTTGACCAGGGCAGCAAGCGTACTCTATCTGCTGCTTATCCTGGGCGTTGGTATTGCTGCGGTACGCAGCGAGATACGAAACAATTCCAACTATGCTGATTACCGGAAGGAGATCATTGCTGCCGTACCATGGGACAGTGCCGTGCTGGCAAACCTCAACAGCGAATTTTTCTTCGACTACGGAGCGCTGTATGACTGGCGGAATATTGGGGCCCTTGCCGGAGAAGGAGGGAATTTTGCCGCCTATGTTGAGGAACGGGATATCGAATACATCGTGTATCCCGAGGAGCTTGATTTCATCTACCGACGGAGACCGGTATGGAACGGCGTATACGGAAACATAGCCCCGCTCTATGAAGAGATGCAGCAGTTTCTACGACAGCGATGCGAGCTGGTAGCAACCTTCAGCAGCCGAACCTATGCCATGCGGATAGTCCGGTACCAGCAGGAGAAGAACTGGGAAGTCTCTATCTACCGAGTCCGTTAGTCTACCGGTATTACGTTACTGAAGATTTGCGAAGAAGGAACCGGTAATCTCGGAGAGCATTCTGCGGTACAGCGGGCTCTCAGGTGTCCGGTCAGTGTCCGCAATTCCAATCAGGGTACATCCCTCTCCGGATTTGGGGAAGACAAGGGCCGTATCTGCTACGGCAATGACCTCGGGAATGTCATGGGTGACAAAGATGATCGTGGTGCCGGTATTGATGGCTATTCGGCGCACCAAACACTGCAGCTCGCCCCGTAGGGAGAAATCGAGGCTGCCGAACGGCTCGTCCATCAGCAGCACCCGTGGTTTGAGCACCATGGCCCTGGCAATGGAAGCCCGCTGTTTCATGCCGCCGGAGAGCTGGAAGGGTAAGCGGTCTCCGGCATCCAGCAAACCGGTGAGTTCAAGTGCTTCTTCAATGAGCGGAACAGTCTCCCGACGACTGATCCCCGCCACCCGCCGGAGAGGAAAACGGAGATTTCCGGTCACTGTCAACCAGGGCATGAGCTGATCGAACTCCTGAAACACCATGACCCTGTCCGGTCCGGGAGCGGTAACGGGCTGTCCGTCCAACAGGAGCGTGCCGGAATCTGGAGCGAGGAATCCTCCGAGCAGTTTCAGCAGTGTCGATTTCCCACATCCTGACGGGCCTGCAATGCCCATGATTGAACCGCTTCCGACCGTGAAGTTCAGGTTTCTGATAACCGCACCATGGTCCTTTTCCCTGACAGGAGGATAGCTGTAATACAGCTGTTCGGCCCTGATGATTGGTTCCATGGTCAGCGTCCCCAGATGATATCGGTTCGTTTCTCGATGGAGGTGAATATGAGCCGTTCAAACAGTATGCCGATAATAATCAGCATCAGGATACCTGAAAACATTCCGGCTGAATCCATGAATACTCGCTTGCTGAAGAGATACCAGCCGAGTCCCCCGCGGCCTCCCATGGCCCCGAATACCATTTCAGCACTGATGACGGCTCTCCAGGCCCGTGACCAGGCGATTTTAAATCCGGAAACGACGAAGGGCAGGGATCCGGGTAGCAGGATGTGAATGAGGAACTGACGACGGGAAAGGGCATAGTTGCGACCAACCATGAGCAGATGCTCAGGGGTGTTATTGAACCCTGTCCTGATATTAATCAACAGCGGCCAGAGCACAGAATGAACAATAATCCAGATCACAGCCTGCGACCCAGTCCCGAACCAGAGTATTACCAGGGGCAGCAGGGCAATCCCGGGAATGGGGTGGGCTACGGCAGTTGCCAGATCCAGCGCATGGGCAATGAGCCTGAAGTTATAGGCCAGGGCCGCTGCAAGCAGGGCGAGCACTATCCCGATGCCAAGTCCGGAAGTGATCATTTGCAGCGACCGCAGGGCTCCAGCCAGCAGTACCCCGGTATGAATCCCGGTATAGAACTCCCTGAAGATATCGAGGAGAGAGGGGAGAATGATCGGGGAGATTCCCGAGAAGCGGGCACTGGCCTCCCAGAGAACTGCAACCGCAGCGATGATGAGAATCCTGATGAGGATACTGCTGCCTTTGCCGGTCAAATTCATGGCGTATCCCATACAACTTCACCGAGTGTTTCGGGCAATTGGTCCAGGTAGCCGTTTTCATGCATGAAACGGGCAAAAGACATCACACCGGTTACATCGGTGGAATACTCCATGTCCGGATGCTGCAGGTACGCAAGTACCCGCTCAGGGGGTATGCTGTAGATACCGGCCAGCATGGAGGCCGTCTCCTGTGGGTTCTCGCGGATGAATGTCACGGCTGCCTCCAGGGCATTGAGAAAGGCCGTATAGAGATCCGATCTATCATCATGCAGACTCCGGGTAACGGATCCCACAATGAACGTGAAAGCTCCCCCGAAGGCCTCATCCCCGGTAAGCACCTGACGGAACCCCGGCTGCTCAAGCTCAAGGAAGATGTAGGGGGGCGAGGTGAAGTGGCCAGCTATGGTGCTGTCATTCATCAGTGCCTGCATCCCGTTGGGATGCGACATGCTGACCAGATTGGTATCGAGATAGCCCGGATCACCGAACTGCCGCTCCAGGGCCATGCTCAGCAGAATGTGCTGGATTGATCCCGGCTGGGGAACCACAATGGCATCATCGGGACCAAAATCTGCCAGCGACCGGATTGCGTCACGATTGGTAACCAGCCCAAGGGGAGCCCGGGAGAGCCCGGTTGCGATTTTCCACTCCATGCCGGCACTCCATCCGGTCAAGAAAGGGGGGATGCCCCCGAAACCGACATCGACTTCACCGGCTATGATTGCTTCCCGTATAGCCGCCGTGTTCTCCAGCTGTACCCACTCAACGGTGATGGATGGATCCTGGGCTTCAATGAGTTCCTGCAACCGCATTACCTGCACCGGGGCATAGGCAAGCCCGAACTGCTCGGCAATGCGGATTGTATGCCGGTCCTCACTTCCCGCACAGCCGATAAACAGAAAAAGGCAGAGCGTGCAAAGGGTGAAGAT
>CAZSBC010000061.1:0-2964 GCA_964605195.1 uncultured Spirochaetales bacterium
AAGTATAACACATTTTTTCGTATTATACGAATATTAATGTGTTACATGATACTAGCCATCCATCTGCTTCTCAAACGGCTGATAAGCAGGCGTGAGGAGTGGAATGCGGCACTTGATGACGAACTGGGGAATAAACGGAAATCACTGGTTCTGCTCACCATCATGCAGAGGTTCCTCCTGCCGGCACTTCTGCTGGGTCTCACGGCTGCTGCCATGGGCATGCTGGAGTTCACCCCAAGAGCCGAACTGGTGCTGGAAAGGATCTATACAGCCCTGGTGACGATCATTGTTATCAGAGGGCTCGGTAAGGTGCTGGAAGTGAGCTTCAACAGATTTGCCGGCAGGGAGTCACGGGAGCTCCAGGGCAGAAAACTCAGGCCACTGCTGGTAGCAATCAAACTGGCGCTGTGGGTGATCGGCATAACCGTATTGCTTGCCAATTTCGGGGTAGATGTCACAGCGGCAGTTGCCGGACTGGGGCTCACCGGTTTTGCCGTTGCCATTGCTGCCAAGGGTATTCTTGGTGACCTGGTTAACTATTTCGTGATCCTAGTCGATAAACCCTTCGTCCTGGGAGAAGCCATAGGATTCGGTGACAAGGTGGGTACAGTTGAGCGGATCGGCATGAAATCCACCCATCTGCGCATTCCTAATGGCGAGCTGCTCATAGTGACGAACTCCGAGCTGGCCAATGCCAAGGTTCACAACTACAAGCGCCTGGAGCGGAGAAGGGGTATCCTGTCAGTCGGTGTCACCTACCAGACGGTGAGTGAGCAGCTTGCGCAGATTCCCCGGCTGCTGCGGGAGATCATAGAGAGTACTGCCATAACGGACGGGGTTGTGTGTGATCGTGTCCATTTCAAGAGTTTCGGGACCTTTTCCCTGGATTTCGAAGCAGTCTATTATCTACCTGTTCCCAACTATCTGCTTTTTATGGATGTGCAGCAGGATATACACCTGCGGGTATTACGGGCATTCAGTGAACAGGGTATTACATTTGCCCATCCATCACAGGTACTGTTCGTCGAGAAGAGTGGGGTCCATCCTGTAGAACGGCATAGTACTTTACCGGTATAGCAGCACCGCCCCACATTAGCTGAAACAGCTCTTCAAAGCATAGAGTTTATGCAGTATACTGCCTGGTATGAAGAAATATCGTAGAATTAACAAGGTCTACCAGGGCAGCAGGGTTGTTGAGGGGGCCGGCGTGCACCTAAGGCGCATCTTCGGGTTCCATGAAACGCCTACCTTTGATCCCTTCCTGCTGCTGGATGATTTCTCATCCGATGATCCCGAGAAGTATGTCAGGGGTTTTCCCTGGCATCCGCATCGCGGTATCGAGACTATCACCTACATCATCCGGGGCAGGGTCAGTCACGGTGACAGTATCGGGAATTCCGGTACGATCGGTGCCGGGGATATCCAGTGGATGACAGCCGGCAGCGGTATCATCCATCAGGAGATGCCTGAGGGAGATGAGGAGGGGGTGCTGCGGGGGCTGCAGCTTTGGGCGAACCTGCCTGCCTCGCATAAGATGATGAGACCGAGATACCAGGAACTCTCCAGCGACATGTTTCCCGTTACCGACTATGGTTCAGGTATCACTGTGCGTGTCATAGCCGGAGATTGCCGGGGGGTTACCGGTCCGGTGAAGGATATCATCACCGCGCCATCTTTTCTCGATATCACGCTTGAGGAGGGAAAGGCCGCCGATTTCCCGCTGACGGAAAGACATAGCGCCTTCCTCTATGTCCTCGACGGGATTGCAGGGGTCGGAGATTCGGGAGAGCAGGTTCCTGCGGGAAGCTGTGCCCTCTTGAGTTCGGGAGAGACCCTCTCTCTGCAGGCAATGCAGGAGGATACGCGGGTTGTCCTTGTCGCCGGGAAACCGCTGAATGAGCCCATCGCATGGCGCGGGCCCATTGTGATGAATACCAGCGAGGAGCTGGACCTTGCTTTCAGTGAGTTGCATCAGAACCGGTTTATCAAGTCACACTAGCGACGGTATAGCAGGCTTTTCAGGAAATCGGGATCACCGGGTTTTGCTGCAGCCTGTGAAGAGGACGCGGTCCCGAAGGGGCAGACTGCAAGGCAGACACCGCAGTCGGTTCCAAGCTCCTTCCAGGTCCGGTAACAGCGTTCATGATCGATAGCCGGCTGTGCCCTGTTTCCAGTATCAGTCAGCGGTCTGATAGCTCCTGAGGGGCAGAAACGGGCGCATTTGCCGCACTGCATGCAGTAGTTCAATACCGCTGACCTTCGTGCTTCCCTTCCGGTATCATGGGAATCTAGAGGCAATGGGGCATCGGTCGATACGGCTCCCAGCCGGATTCTCGGTCCCAGCGTCCTGCTGAGCAGTATCCCCATCCAGCCGATTGATCCGAGCCCGGCTGCCTCTGCCAGCGGGGGGAGAATCAGCTGGCTCTCCCCATCCATGTGACAGACGGCATTGAAACCCAGTTCTCTGAGTGTATAACTCAGCACCAAGCCGATCACAGCGATCTGTATGTAGCTTTCTGTAACGGCAACGCTCTCCTCGACCGCCGGTGCCTTCTGCAGGGCCTTGACATCCATCGGTACGGAAAACACAAGCGTGCAGGGAAGCAGATTGCTGTTCGGTTCCCCGTAATGGCTGCCCCGCCCCCTGACAGCATAGGCATGTTCCACGGGAGTGCGCGTTAGCTTGAAGTCGGCGGCGTGGAATCTGCGGGCACACTGTTCCAGCGTTTCCAGCACTCCCGTTGCAGCAGCACTGCAGGTTGGGAGAGTAGTCTCTGGTCCGGCAAATTGCCTGAGATCCCTGAGAAAACGGTAGCCTCCGCTGATGCCGGCCTGTTCCAGCACTCTGTCGCAGAAGACTCCATCTGCAGCAGCCCGCAGGGAACTGTCAATGCTTTTCAACTCCGGTCGTCGCGCATAGTATTCGTCATAACGCTGTGTCCCGGGAACCAGTTCAAACATTCT
>CAZSBC010000061.1:2974-14915 GCA_964605195.1 uncultured Spirochaetales bacterium
TGAGAAAATAGTATCTCGTTCGTCGTATCTGTCCGGCATGGGAAGTGGCAGCTGCAATATTGCTCCAGGCTGTACAGATTCACAGTGAAACTGCCGTAGAGCAAATTGCTAACAGTGCCTGTGCAAATAGTAACAGGTGAGGACCTGTTACATGCTTCCCTCTATGTAGTGTTCGAGCTGATCGATGAGAATGTCCTTATCGGCCAGAGTTGCCTTAACCACATCACCGATGGAGATTATCCCGGTCATCTTTCCCTCTTTGAGAACGGGCAGATGTCTGATCCGTTTATCGGTCATAAGGGCCATGCAGTCATCAATACTGCGTTCAGGATCTATACAGATGACCTTTGTTGTCATTACGTCCGCAACAGGACAGTCCAGACAGAGTTTTTCATCCCGAGCCCCAGCCCTGGCATAATCACGTTCAGAGAAGATGCCGGCAATGGTCTCATCAGCAGATAGTACCGGTACTGCCCCGATATTCTTCTCTGCGAATATTTTCAGCACTTCGCGCACCGGGGTATCGGGTGATACCGACCAGACTGAGTCTTTGCTTACAAGTAAATCCTTGACAAATTTCATTTCACCCTCCTAGACTGTGATTCATTGACGGAAGCATGAATTCCATACACGTACCGCAGGCATGCTGTCAGCAGCAGACGCAAATGAAATGTACAACTGAACCCTTGTATATATGGTATAATGGCTTCGTGGTGATTGCAAGGATTTCCCGTAAAATATTGCCAAACACAGCCGTATATGCAGGTTTTGGGTACTCATTGTAACTAATATCTGGTAGGATGGTTGTACCTTTGACTGGAGAGATAAGTACATGCATGGACGTGTTATCCCCCTGCCACCGAGAGATCACATATGAAAAAAATTACTGCCCTGCTTGTGCTGATTTTGCTGACATGCATATCCATTTCTGCCGAGAACTCCTTGCGATCGGGACGCATCGGAAGTGCGCGGGTCCTGGGAATGGCTGGGGTTTCAATCGGGGTAACACGGACCGATGACCTGCAGAGCATGAACCCTGCTGCGCTCTATTATGCAACCGAGCCGAACCTCATGCTTGACCTGCAGTATATGGATACCCTCTTTCTGGACAGCAGCTTCAGCGGTAAACTGGAGGATTTCCTCTTTGCCCCTTCGGTAGGGTATGATCTTCACTATATTTCCAGGGGCTGGGCAGTGGGGGCCTATTCGAATTACATGCTTGAGAATGCCGGGATGTTCGGCGAAGATCTTCTGTTGAATATTTCCCGTATGAATACGGTAGAGTTCGGTTTTGCCTTCGGTCTCGGGACACTGGCCCTTGGCGGAGATCTGCACATAGCCAAGCAGTCCTACCTGAACGGACGACGGATTCCGATCAATACCGATCCGTTATCGATTGCAACCTCACTAGTGCAGGAAGTATTTCTCGCCGAGTTCAAACCGAGCGCTGATGAGATCTTTGAGCTCGGAATTGGCGGCATGATGAATATCGGTGATGTCACTTTCGGAATCTACAGCGATAATGTGGTTGATTTCATCACTGAATCGGGAACAGGGATCTCCTTTGACCTGAGGGACCTTATTGCTGCCCTAGATGTGGGAATGAGCATTGAGGGTGGCAGCAGAACGGGCTCTGAAACCTTCCAGTGGTTCCGTTACCTGCTGGCTGTGGACCTTCATAATATTGGGGATGACGGAAGCAGGGAACTGCGAATCGGGATGGAAGGGGCCCTCTCCCTGACAGATCGAATTGCCGGGAGTCTTGAGCTCGGTTACATCTATCCCCTACCGGATCTGAATACGATCCTATCGTTCTCCGGTGGAGAAGGCAGTATCTACACGCTGGGAATCGGTGCCGACCTGCTCTTCATGAACCTGCATGCTGCCCTTATGATTCCGAACGAAACGGTGGCCTACATGTTCAAGGAACCGGGCAGCAGCGAATATACTGATATCCTGGCGAAGATTACCGTGGGGATATTTCTCTAGTCTTCCAGCTGCTCTATCAGGGCTCTGCAGATGGAGTGCTCCTGCTTGAGAATCTTGGAGCCCCGAGTGATTTTGCATAGGCTGATACCCAGATTATGGGCTATCTCTCGCTGCGGAATGGCATGGTAGAGATCCTTCATCAGTTTCCATCTGAGAACCAGATCATACTGCTCCTTGGTGGTAAAGATCTCCCTGAACAGTGCAGCCATCTCCTCTTCAGAGTCTATTTTCGTGAATATCGTGATGAGTTCCTTCATATCCTCCATAACATGCTCCTGCAGTAATGATACTGTGTAAAGAAACAATAATCAAGAATTCTCTTCAACTGCACCTTGCAGAGAGTTATACTGTCCCACCGGGGATGTGGGGTAATATATTGGTTCGGTGGAGAAGAAAATCAGTTGACAAAAATAACCTGCGTCACTATAGTCAGTAAGGAAATATCAATAAGAAAACAAATTACAGCCATCTGTACCATCAGTGGATAAAGGTATGATGATAGCTGTTGAAGGAGTAGAGGTAACTATGGCAAAAGCACATAGAGGAGCAGGTATCCGGGAGTTGACAAAAAGCGGTCGGGGCACATGCCCGGTCTGCAAACGGGACGGCATCAAGCTGATGTATGAACGTAAGGCAGGAGAAAAGAAGATCATGGTCTGCAAGCAGTGTGAAGCTGCAATCAAGCATGGGAAGAAGAGCGAAGAGCTTGCTGCCCTTGCCTGAGAAGTTGGAGCAATATCTGTGAAAGGAGGGATCTGTGATTGCAGATCCTTTTTTTTCTGGTCTAGCTGCGGGAGTATCCTGTGGAAGGGTAATGAGGAGATGATGAGAGTGAAAGCGGTTGGATGCTTCATGGTGGGGATTAAGGGGGCAGGCATGGCCTCCCTGGCCGTGCTGTTGAAGCAGCGGGGAGTCAGGGTATCCGGATCGGATACGGATGAGTTTTTTATCCCGCAGCAGCAGCTTTCGCAGCATGCCATACCTTGGACATCGCTGGAGGATATTTCTGCCCTGGAAGCCGGTTTTGACACCCTGATTTACTCCACTGCCTATGATCCGGATACGACTCCCCAGATTGCGCGGGGGAGAGTCCTGGGAATGGATATCTTCAGCTACAACGAGTATATCGGAAAGCTTTCCCATGCGGCTGCCGTGTGCTGCTGCATCGCAGGCACCCACGGAAAGAGTACCACGTCTGCCATGATTGACTACCTGCTTCAGTGCCAAGGTTATGTTCCCGAGACCCTCTACGGAACCGAGATCACAGACCGGTCACTACTGCCAGAACCCCAAGCTGCATCCGCAGGCAGTGCCGTTCTGCTGGTTGAAGCCTGTGAGTACCGGCTCCACTTTCACCTGCTGTCCCCGTCGGTGGCTGTCATCACCAGCATTGATTTCGACCATCCCGACTGCTTTACCAACCTGGCAGCTGTCGAAGAGGCCTTCCTTGAGTTCGGACGAAGGATCAGGCAGCGGGGGATGCTGATCTACTGTGCCGATGATCAGCGAGTATGTGCAGTTGCCGAGACCCTGGCAGCTGAAAGGGCTGACATAGTCTTTATTCCCTATTCAGGCAGCGATATTCCGGGGGATAGAGCTCTTATTATCCCCGGATGGCACATGGTACAGAACACTGCTGCTGCATTAGCTGCAGTTGAAGCCGTCACTGCGAGAATGGGGAGGATGGCCGATCTTCCTGCTGTGCTTTCAGCAGCAGTACACTTTCCAGGATGCAGGGGACGGACCGAGGTGCTTGGGGAAGCCGAAGGAGTCATAGTCATTGATGACTACGCCCACCATCCTGCCGAGATTGCAGTCACCCTTGAAGGGCTGCGGACGAAGTATCCCGGCAGATGTTTCATAGTCGATTTCATGCCCCACACTTACAGCCGCACGGAGACGCTCTTTGCTGCATTTGTTTCGGTGCTGCAGGAGCCCGACCTGCTTATTCTCCATCCCGTCTTCTCATCCAGGAGGGAGTCGTACCATGGGGATGCTGATCCGGGAAGGAGGCTGGCTGATGAGATTGATGGAGCCCGGTATGCAAATGCAATTGATGATGCCGTCAGGATAGCGTTGCAGGAGTTGCATCAGGGTGATATCTTCATTAGTATGGGAGCCGGCAATAATCGGGAAGTTGCAGAGGAGGTTCTGCGCGAGCTGATAAGGAGGGAGAGGGAATGTTGACAAGTATGACCGGCTATGGGAGCAGTGATTACCTCACTGAGAGATTCAGCCTGGTGGTTGAGGTGAAATCATACAACAACAGATATCTCGATCTCCAGATCAACGCCCCGGCATACCTCTCTGGCTTCGACCAGGAGTTGCGTCAACAGGTCAGGAATCGGATTGCCCGTGGGCATGTTGATGTGAATATCAGAATGAAGATACTTGAGGCTGATGTTGCGATGCATGTCGACCGGCCGCTTGTCCGGAAACTGCGGGAAGCTTTCCGCGTGATTGCTGAAGAGGCGGAGATAACTGATCCTCCAGCTCTCTCCAATTTCCTGCAGCATGAAGATGTGCTTAAGATGGTTCAATTGCCTGATGCGGATGAGTATCATGACCCGGTTGTGCAGCACCTGGCTATTGCCCTGGAACAGTGCGTAGCTGCAAGGAGAGTTGAAGGCAGCGCAACCGAGGAGGATATAAGGGCACAGCTTGCGAATTTCAGTACTGCCTTTACCGTCGTTACCGAACAGGCTGACACGCTGGAACAATCCCTCCGTACCACACTGGTAGATCGGTTTGAAGCGCTGGTTGGAGAAGCCTACGATGAACAACGTATCCTGCAGGAGGTGGCTGTGATGCTCAACCGCTATACCGTGGGCGAAGAGCTGCAGCGGGTAACCTCCCACCTGCAGCAGTTTGCCCGTATGCTTGATACGGATGAACCGGTGGGCAAGAAGCTTGACTTTCTCTGTCAGGAGTTGAACCGGGAGATAAATACCATCGCTTCGAAAAGCACCATGGCTGTAATAAATCAGGCAGTGGTTGCTATGAAGGACTCCCTGGAAAATATCCGTGAGCAGCTGAGGAATATTGAATAAACCGCCCGGCTGAATTATAGTGATAATGAGAGCAAGATGTGTGAGGAGCTGCAGGGTGAAAATTGCAATATCGGGAAAAAGCGGATGCGGAAATACTTCAGTCAGCAGACTGGTTGCAGAGGAGCTCGGCTATTCCATGATCAACTATACATTCCGGGCTATGGCAGCTGAAGCCGGGATCCCCTTTTCTGAATTCTGTGCCCTTGCTGAGAATGATGACTCGTATGATGTACAGCTGGATAAAGCCCAGGTGGCAATGGCAGAGGAAGGCGATTGTGTGCTCGGTTCCAGGCTGGCTATCTGGATGCTGAAGGATGCTGATCTGAAGGTATACATGTATGCAGACCCTGAAATCAGGGCGCGGCGTATACAGCAGCGGGAAGCACGAGATTTTGATGAAGTGCTGCATGAGACGGTCGCCAGAGACCAGCGGGACAGTGCCAGATACAGGCGTATATACGGCATAGATACGAATGACTACTTCTTTGCCGATCTGGTATTGAATACAAACGAACTGGATCAGTACCAGTGCGCTCAGATAATCATAGACAAAGTCAACGAGATGAAGGGCTCTGTACAACCTGATACCAAATCGTTATAATCGTCATTGCTTCAGAATAATTGCCCGATGGTATAATAGCGTCATACCCAGAAACTGAAAACAGGAAGCCGTAATAGAGGAGAGATAATTTTGCCGATACCTTTAGACATACTGATAGATAAAGAGGGAAATGTGTACGAAACCACCTGCGTTGCCATCAAGCATGCCGAGAGAATCGAGCGGCCTGTTGTGGAAGAGGGGGAAGTGTACGAGGAACAGGAAAAAGTTGTATCTGAAGCATTGGACGATGTGCTTGAGGATAGAGTAGATTACCAGGTTGAAAAGAGCGAATAGCAGAGCGCGCCTTGTCATTCTATTCGGAGCAACGGGTGTGGGTAAAACTGCCCTTCTGCAATCCCTGCCGCCCGGCGTTGCCGAAGTAGTCAGTGCCGATGCCCTGCAGGTCTATCGTGGTCTGGACATCGGTACCGCAAAACCCGATCAGAACCTTCTGGAGGTTATCCCCCACCATCTGATTGATATCATTGATCCCGACACGCCCTTCACCGTGGGAGATTTTGTTCCCCGCTGTGAACAGGCCGTTGCCGCAATTGCTGCAAGGGGAAAGATCCCCATAATCTCCGGAGGGACCGCTTTCTATATAAGGCAGCTGCTTACAGGCCTGCCGGTGGCTCCGAAAGCTGATGCTACGATTCGTGAAAAGCTTGCGCACTACCGGGCAGATCACGGTTTGGCAGCCTGCCGCAGTTGGCTGAAGGCGGTGGATCCCATGACAGCCGAGCGGTTGGGAGGCAACGACAGCTACCGGATCATGCGGGCCCTTGAGGTCTTTGTTGCCACGGGTTTCCCGCTCTCTGCATATCCGGTCCCGGAGAATATCCGGAATGATTATGATATCACCCTGATCGGATTGCATCGTGAGCGCAGTGAACTCTATCGGAGAATCAACGGGCGTGTGCTGATGATGTTCGAGCAGGGCCTTCCCGATGAGGTGAGGAGATTGAAAGCTTCCGGAGCTAGGCCTGAGTGGCCCGGCATGAAGGGGATAGGGTACAGGGAGTTTTTCCAGGCAGCTGCCAGCGGCGAGTTCTCGATCCGTGGGATTGCCGAATTGATCAGCCGTAACAGCCGCCGGTACGCAAAACGTCAGACAACCTTCTTCCGTTCCCTGCCGGATGTGCGCTGGCTTCATCCAGAAGATGATTTTCAGGCTATCTTGGCAACGATTCTCGGCTGATTTCCCGTATTTCAGTTATTACCCACCAGTCCTTCACCGCCCTGACATCAAGTTCCTCAACGATATGCATTCCTGCACTGCCTGTCTGCGACGTGACTTCGTTCTCGTCTGCTGACTGGGGCAGCCACATATCGTATTCTGCTATGAAGGTATCGGCATCAAGCTGGACAATCTCAAGATTTACTATGCCGTAAACGAAGTATCCCTCGGGAATCTCCGGCATTCCCTCCGCTATCCATTCCTCAGCCCTGATGATTCCATCGGTCTGCTCGTAGGCTAGCCGGGTCCTGGAGGTGACAAAGAGGTAGGTGACCAGGTTGCTTGCATCACTCTTCACTCCTCTGGCCAGGCAATCCTCCAGCAGCACGGAATCAAGGGTATTCTGACTCTCATAATATACACCAAGCATCTGTTCCGGCGAGAGCCCGGCAGTCGCCGGTGGTTGAAGGGCGCGGGTTACCATAGGTACCGCTATAGTGAGTACAACTGCCAGTGCCGCGATCGAAACGATGAGAAGCGTTCCCCTCTTGCGCAGAAAGCGTATACGACCCACCCGTTTTGCTCGGCGGGTGAGAAACTGATCCAGCTGTGGTGAGGGGGAGGGAGAGGATCTGGCTGCAGCAATGAGGGTTTCACTGTGCAGTTTCAGAGAGGCTAGCCATTGCTCGATTGCAGGGAGATCCTGTGCCTTGCGCGCATTGAGGATGGCTCCCAGCCATCCTGCAGCATCGTCAGGCAGTTTTGTATTGAGCAGCTGCAGCGGGATCGGACGATATCCATCATCACGGGCTTCCTGGTCATCAAGAGGTGCAGATCCTCCGATAATCCGATAGAGCAGTGAGCTCAGCTGGTATACTGCAGCTGCCGGTCCCCTGAACCCAGGTCGGACCCATTTCTCATGGGTATCATACAGGATCTGTTCAGTTTTACCCGTAACCTGGAGTTCTATGATTGAGGGCGGAAGCATCAGCACTCCCCCACCTTCCAGCAGGTAGAGGGCATCCTCGGGTATGAACCGATCCACCCGCAACAAATCGAAGAGCGCTCCTATCTCGATGAGATGGGCAATCGCTCTCTCTCCACTCATGGAAAAGAGGGTCTCAAGGGGCTGCAGTGGTTGGGCATCAAAATAGATATAGCGGGCACCTTCATGCTGGGCAAAGCCCTGCCACACCCACTCCTCCAGGTTCCCGTTGCGGTATATCCAGCCAGCCTCCTTCCTGCCCTGCAGGAGGTTTGCTGGAACAGCTGTTTTCTGGGGTGATATGTAGATGAGTGATTTTTCTTCACCACGAATATGCAATGTACGGTGCATGCTGCTTATCTCCTATGATTGTGACGGGCCCGGCAAGGCCCCAGCGGTGAAATGTGTCGTACGCTCCGTACCCGGTACTGGTTCCGAGACTCCGCGGGCTAAAATATGCCATTGAGTGAACATACGGCTTTTTCTGAAAGCCTCAATTATATGAGCTCCGCACATGCTGGAGGCATTTCTGGTTTCGGGTGCGAATGGGGAGCGGGATTCTTCGCCTGTCAGCTGACGGCAGCTCATCTCTGCATGCTCAGCAGCTGTTTCTCCGGGCAGATTGGCTGTCGCATTTGAGGTGCAGACAAACAGCGTCTTATCATCGGCGTACCGGGTAATCAGCGGGACAAGATTGCGGGCTCCCTCGGCGGATCTGTTTCCGGCGAAGAGCGGTACCACGGGTATTCCCGGATAGAGATTGTGCAGAAACGGCAGCTGGATCTCTATGGCAGGTTCTTCGGAAAAATAGCTGTTGCGCAGGGCTGCATACGACAGGTTCCCGGCAATCTCATGTACAGCCTTGACATCTATGGGCAGCAGCTCCCCGGCACAACGGAACAGTTCTGCGTGGGGGAGGAACAGTTCAAGCTGGTCAACGGAATCTTCTGCAAGAATATCGGCATGGAGCGGAGCAATGATGATGATCCTTACCGGGTCCAGCCTCTTTGCACTGTGGTAGGCAGCGCCCATGACAGTTCCCGCAGATGCATAGGCGGCATGGGGACTCAGTATTGCCGCCGGCAGTGATGAAAGCTTGTAAGCAACAGCGTTTGCCGTTATCAGACGTTCTGCCTCTCTGAAGGTTGCCTCGGGATCCGCGGGATAGTAAATTGCATCGCCAATGGGAGGTATTTCATGCATGCTTTAACTGTACTGATTCTGTGAGGTAACGACAAGCAGAAGGGCAACAATGTCACAGCTTTTTATCAATTGCTGAAGAGCCGGTCCAGCCGTTTCTGATCAAGCGTGATCGAGAGATTCTTCTCCTGTGTCGGCAGGACAAGCCCCTGCTTACCATTCTTTGCCCTGCGAAGGTATTTGACCTGGGTGTAGTATAGCTCCCCCTTGCCGTTGCTGCGCCCTTTTGAGTAGTAGAGGGCCAGATTCCCGGCATCCAGCAGTGTCTCGAGCGGGATGCTCTTCCCCTTCACGGCCTTAATGAATACATATCCTCCGGGATAATCTCTCGTATGGAGCCAGTAGTCGTTGCCCCGTGTGTGGGAACGCAGCAGCGTGTCATTCTCTCGGGAGGTCCTTCCAACAAGAATGGTGAATGATCCGGAGCTGAACTGCAGTCCCGGTATCTCCCGTTTCTGATCGGTATCTGATTGAACCGGCTGCCAGGCAGAAAGGAATGCTTCAAGCTCCCGGATCCGGGTTTCAGCTTCAGCTTCGGCACTCCGAAGCAGCTCCTCTTCTGTGCGGTCAAGCTGCGCAAGCTGGCGGCGGGTATTGGCAATCTCCTCCCGGAGATTCTCGAGGGCACCTCTGGCCTTATGGTATTTCTGGTAGTAGTGCTCTATGTTCTTTCCCGGGCTCAGCGCCGGGTTGAGCGCGATACGGAGGGTCTCTGAGTCCCCCTCGTCGTACGTTTCAACCTCTATCCAACTTTCCCCGGGAGTAATTCTGTAGGCATTTGCAGCGAGCAGGTCGGCAGTCTGCTTGAAGGTTTCATACCCTGTCGCCTCCTGCTGCCGTTTCTCCAGATTAGCCAGACGCTGGATGATCCTGTGCTTTCTGGCAGCAATCTGTTTCTCAACCTCTTTGCGCAGCTGCTGCAGCCTGGCATGCTGGTGTTCCTGCCGGTATTCTCGCTCAATCTGCTCGTTGAAACTCTCACCGGCTCTCCTTGCGCGCACAGTGAAACGATTGTCAGGTTCGGCTGCCGGGGATTGGTTTGTCTCTTCAGGCAAGACCAGAGTACTGCCAGAGATCTCCCCGCGGGCTGGGCGACGATAGAGCGCATCAAGGATGGTGTTGTCTTTGTCTGTGGCTATGATGTTGGATGCCCCGCCCCAGAGTCGGATATAGAGGTTGGTTATCTCATCAGCACGGCGGACGGAGATGTGTATGATGCGCTCACGCCCAAGCTGCTGTGCCTGCAGTATGCGTCCTCCCTGGATGCGGGCGCGCAGCAGCTGTTCAAACCGCTGCTGTTTCCCGGAGCGTGCGGGTACCGGGGTCTGCTTCAGCAGGTGCAGCCGCTGGGCTCCCGGGTCCAGCGAGATGAACAGCTTCCCGCGACCGGTACCGGGGTTGAAAATATCAAGGACCAGGGTCTTTATGTCGGGTTGGCGTATCTTCTGTATATGTGAACCTGCGAGCGTGATCTCCGCAAGAATGGTATCGATCTCTTTCCAGTTTAGTGACATCGGTGTTATGTTCCTCTGGAGTAGAAGTGCTGTTCAAAGAGTTCCCTGTCCTCATGGTGAAAGAAGACCAGCCCGATTTTCAGCACTGCTTTTCCGATCTGCATATAGTTGGTGATGGCCCGGATGGCTGTTTCTGCAGCCAGATGCTTTGGGAAGCCGTAAGCCCCTGTTGAGATTGCGGGGAAGGTGAGGCTTGAACAGGCAAGTGCCTCAGCAACGGCAAGGGAGTTGGCATAGGCCCTTTCCAGGAGTTCAGCTTCGTTGGCTGTCCCCCCCTGCCAGATTGGGCCGACTGTGTGTATGACATACCTGGCCGGGAGATTACCGGCGGTTGTTGCAACAGCCTCTCCTGTCGGCAGGCCGTCAGGATAGCTGGTACGACGCAGTTTACGGCAGGCTGCCAGGATGGCTGGGCCGCCCCGGCTGTGGATAGCTCCGTCGACTCCAAGGCCGCCAAGCAGCGTTGAGTTTGCCGCATTGACGATAGCATCGGCAGCTATCATGGTGATGTCGCCGGTATGGGTATATAGCTGGTGTGGGATCAGTTCGTGCATTGTTTCACCACCTGCAGTATAACACTGTGAAATGATCATTGTCATCCATCAAACGGACAACGGGACCAATCTTACGATATTGTATGTGATCATTGCGGCTGTACCAAGAAAGTGCATATTTTCTCTCTTTTTTTTGTTTATCCTTTGATTGTTGCGCTTTTTAGTGTATAATGCATCAGGGTTTTATCAATAAGTATGTATACATACTGAAGATAGGTGTAGTGCAAATGCATTTGTGCCTTCTGGTTGTGTGTGCGTTTAAGTATAGTAAGATGAGAATGATGAATGCTTTGCCGAATCGATGCTATTACTGTGGGCATATTGATATCACTCTGGTTTTTACAATCTGTTGCAAAATTCCTCACGTTACAGTGCCGGTAAGCCGGCCCATTGCAGGAGGAATGCTGTGATCTTGTATCCATTATGCTGTTGACGTGATCAGCATGTTCAATGGTAAATACTGATAAATGGAGGAGCTATGAGCGAAAACGAAGTTAAGGCAAGTAGGTGGGTAATCTATCCGATCGGGAGTAAACCCAAAATGGGATTGGCGTTTCTTCTTGGTCTGCAGCAATTGCTTACCATGTTCGGGGCGACGGTAATCATCCCGTTTATTGTAGGTGGGGCAATGCAGCTTCCTCAGGAGGAACTGGCCCTTCTCATCTCTACCATGTTCTTTGTATCCGGTATCACTACGCTGTTGCAGCAGTCCCCTCTGGGCAACAAGCTGCCGATTATTCAGGGTGGTACCTTCTCATTCCTTGGACCCATGTTTGCAATTGTAGGTATGGTTGCAGCCAAGGGAATGGGATGGCAGGTGATGATTCAGCAGGTAAGTGCTGCGGTTATGTTTGCATCGCTGTTTGAGATC
>CAZSBC010000061.1:14925-17468 GCA_964605195.1 uncultured Spirochaetales bacterium
GTATACCGGGTTGATGGGGTATGTTAAGCGGGCAATCAGTCCCCTGACGATCGCTCCGACGATTGCGATGATCGGATTGGCCCTTTACAGTATCGGCGCACCGTGGATGGCCGGTAACTGGATTGTCTCACTGATCACCCTGATCGCAATGATTCTCTATTCCCAGGTATTTTCCAGAAAGGCAAAAGTATTTCTGCTGTTTCCGGTTCTGCTGGCTATACTCACAGGCTGGATTGCTGCGTTGATCGGAACCCTGGCCGGTTGGATTCCAGAAGGGAACCCTGCCAACCTAGCAGGTAAAATGGAACTGATTGCAGCTGCAAAGTGGTTCTCCCTGCGACCGGCGCTTCCCTTCAAGTGGGGATTCCCGCAGCTTAACTCAATCACTGTAGCCGGTGCATTGGGAATGCTCGCAGGGTATCTCGGGTCAATGGTTGAGTCGATTGGTGACTACTACTCCTGTGCCCGTATGTCTGAAGCACCCGTACCGACAGAGAGGATGATCTCCAGAGGTCTTGGTGCTGAAGGTCTCGGATGTTTCATCGCGTCCCTTTTCCAGACAGCCAACGGTACAACTTCCTATTCGGAAAATATCGGTTCCATCGGTCTGACCCACGTTGCCAGCCGCCGGGTTGTGCGTGCTGCTGCCGTTATCATGCTGATACTCCCGATGTTTGGAAAATTCGGTGCCGTTTTATCAACGCTGCCTGAACCGGTTGTCGGGGCAATGTTTGTTGCCATGTTCGGTCTCATTGCAGCCGTCGGAATCTCGAACCTGCAGTTTGTCAACATGAATAACTCACGGAACCTCTTTGTCGTAGGTATCGCCTTCTTCGCAGGGCTGAGCTTCCCCGCACACTTCGGGACAGCCCCCATCTCCTGGACAGAATCAGGAATGTTTCTTGAAGTAATCGGCAATATCCTGCAGACGATCCTGACTACCGGTATGGCCGTTACCGCAATTATTGCCATTCTACTGGACAACCTGCTTCCTGGTGCCACAAGAGCCGAGAGAGGGCTTGAATACTGGGAATCTGAAGCCAGTGAAGAGGCTTGGGTAAAGGCTGAAGCTGAGTGGGCAAAACTTGCCGTTGGTGAAGAGTTGTCACTTAAATAGGTATACTGCTTCTTTCTAGTGTGGTTGTTCCGATTGCAGCACACACCAGTCAATTAGGGGACATGGGGACAGATTCTGTCTGCTCCATGTCTCTTTCACAATAGAGCTTCGTACAAAAAATTAATAGTTGGTTGAACGAAGTCATAAAGCCAATTATCGTATATGCATCCAATATGTATGCTTGCGCACATGCTGCAATTGGCTCAATATACAGGTTGATTAAGGATCTTTCATGAAACTTGCTGTCAAGAAGACACTCTTTGCAGTACTTGCCATCCTCCTGGTTCTTGATTTCTACTCCATATTCAATGCCGGAAACCCCAATTCACTGTTCAGGGCAATTATTCCGGACCCGTCATGGGATGTGGCGATAACGGTAGTCCTTTCACTTGCAATTGCGCTTATATCAATATCAATGATGCAGGACAGCAACCGTAACTCAATACGCAATATTCTGGAAGCCAATCGTGATCATATCATGCGATTGCGGGCTGAAGGGAAGAGTGATCCGGAAATTGCCGACTCTTTCATTGAGGAGCTCCCTGTAAGGAGACAGTTTCTGCGTACTATGATTCACAGACGTGTGTTGAAAACCCTTAAAAGGATGCACTCATGAATCCGATAAACCCGGCTCAGAATGGAACAGATGTACTGCTGATCGGCCTGGCCTTCATGGCTGTGGTGTTCCTCATAGCGTATATCCGCAATATGGAAGCCCGTAGGGTGCGGAAGCTGTTCTCAGATGATGAAATTCTGCTCAGTGCATTCAATGTGCAGTTTTTTGGGGTGGAATCTGTCAAAGGACGTCCCCTGCGGAGCACGGGAGTCCTAATCCTTACTGGTGAAGGTATCTACTATCGCGCGAAATTCCTTAACCGTTCTCTGATGATCAAGGGTGACACTATCTCCTCCTTTACCGCTGTATCAGAGTTTAAGGGCCGGAACATGTATACCAAGTTCATTGCCATCAATTTCGTCAACAGCAACGGAGAACGGGATCGTGCCGGCTTCAGGATTCCATATCCCGAGCGATGGCTCGAAGCAGTTACCAGACTCTTCCTGCATCCTGCCGATGAAAACGAGACAGGCGAGTAATAATTCATACTAAAAAAGCAGCCCCGAAGAGCTGCTTTTTTAGTATGGTTTTCTCCTGAATCCGTGAATTACATCAGCGGATCGCTATCTCCGTCTCAGCATCAAAGAATGCCACCTTGGAGAAATCAGGAACAAGACTCATCTTCTCACCGACTTCAGGTATGATTGATGGATCAATCTTAGCCACTGCCTGATGATTTCCGGTTGCTACAATAACATGGGTTTCGGCACCAAGCGGTTCAACAACCAGAACCTCGGTATCAATTGTCTTGTCCTTGATTGCCTTCGGTACGTATTCAAGGTTTTCAGGACGAACCCCGAAGACAACCTC
>CAZSBC010000062.1:0-17456 GCA_964605195.1 uncultured Spirochaetales bacterium
CTGTGAATAGGGGCCGGCAGCAGCAGGTGCAGCCGCAGTATCAATAATTTCGCGATCCATAGTATCCTCCGGAATGTGTGATCTTGCTATCTCCCCCCCCATGATAATACAGCAGCTGCGTCCATTGGAAGTACTTCTGCCCGCAAATTGCAATCAATTGAACTCTTTCGCCACTGCTGCCGGTAAAGGGGGTATGAGAAGATATGGAACGGTACGGAGGCTCTGGTCTGCCCTGCTGCTGTTGCTTCTGCTGTCAGCCTGCCGTCCCGGCTGTCTGCTCCAGAGGCATGCCGGCAGTGAGCATCTGGCAGTAGTGAGCTGGAATGTGGAGAATCTCTTCGACGGAAAGCGTGACGGAAGTGAATATGATCAGTTTGATCCCGGTTCCGGGGATTGGGATGCCGCAAGGTATCATACGCGGCTTCGTGAGATAGCCGAAGCCGTCAATGCCATGGAGCCTCTTCCTGATATCCTCTGCCTGCAGGAGATTGAGCATGAGGATATACTTGAGGAGCTGGTGACAGCATATCTTGGCCGTGCGGGACTACAGTACTTCATTGCAACACATACCGAGGGATCAGCTATAGAGGTTGGGCTGATCAGCAGGTATCCCATCACAGATGTATCCGTGCATGCGGTCTCCTGTGAGGCTCCCTTTGCCCTGCGTCCCGTGCTGGAGTGCACCGTGGATACAGGTATTGGTAAGCTGGTCATCTATGTGAACCACTGGAAATCGAAGCGTGACGGTGAGGCGGAGAGTGAACCGGCCAGGCTGGCAGCCGCTGGACTGGTCAGGCAGCTGATAGCGCGCAGGACGGCGGAGTCCCCCGGCACGCTGCTCTTGGTTGCCGGTGATCTCAATGAATCGGCCGATGAGTTCAGGAGAGTCAATACGGCCTATGCAACGGCCCTGAGGGAGGCTGAACAGGGAGTGGTTTCAGAAGGACTTCTGATCTCGGGAGAGCTTGCTGATGTGAGCGGAAGCCTGCTCTATGATCCATGGCTTGATCCGGCATGGGCTTCGGGGGAGGATGCAGGCAGCTACTGCTACCGGGGAGAGTGGCTTACCCTGGATCATATTCTCTGCAATGCAGCAGCACAGGATGGGATCGGCTGGGAGTTCTCCGCCTTCACGGTGTTCTCAGGGCTACCCTTCGCAAATGAGCGCGGTTATCCGGCCAGCTGGGACTCCCGCAGCGGAGTGGGGAGTTCAGACCACTTCCCGGTATGCATGGAGTTTACAGCGCTTCCCTGGGATAGCTCACGTGATTAGCAGCTGCTTATCGGCCAGATTCAGCTCATACACAATCTGTTCCAGCTCAAGGCCGATGTTCACCGTATGTACCACGACATGGCCAATGGGATCCATTGCTGTCTCGGGTTCATTTCGGGGTGCGCGCAGTTCTGCCTGGGTGAAGTTGAGAAAACCGCGGATACCGGCAGCAAGCAGCCGGTTGAACATCTCACGGGCTGCTGTATCGGGTACGGCGATAATTGCCAGCTTGATATCCTGCTCTTTTACCACCTCAACGATCTCATCGGTGGAGTAGATGGGTACCGGACAGTCATTCTCCTCACATACGCTTGCATTTGTATCGAAACCTGCTACAATTTGGATACCATCCGATTCAAAGCCGTTGTAGCGCAGCAGCGCACCGCCGATTCTCCCGCATCCTATGACGGCTGCATGCTGGGGCCCGTCCTTGCCAAGAATCGTTTCAAGGTTGCGTATGAGTTTGTTTATATCGTATCCGCCCCGTTTCTGTCCGATGATGTGCAGCAGGGAGAAGTCTTTCCGTACCACAGTGGCAGGAACTCCCACGGCATCCCCGATATTGTTGGCGAATACCCTTTCCAGTCCCAGATTCTTCAGCTTCCGCAGAATACGTTCATATTTTGTGATTCGAATGATCATTTCCTGGTGCATAATAAATACTAATACCTCTGTAATATGTGAAAAAAAGTATATTAATTATACATATATATTAAATAAAAATCAAATAAAAAATATAAAAAACAATTTAGTTTTTATATTGCATAAATATTGGTTTTTAAGTAGTATATCGCTAAAAATATATCCATTGGAGGTTGTATGTCTGTGACCAAAGAAGATATCGCCTTTTCACCGGCATTGATCGAGTTCATCGAACAGTGGCGTGAGAAGCCGGGTAACCTTATCATGATTCTGCACAAGGTGCAGGAGGAGTTCGGGTACATCCCCCGGCCGGCTGCCGACAAGGTTGCTGATATGCTGGATGTCCCGCTTGCAAAGATATACGGAGTAATCACGTTCTACCACTTTTTCAAGCTGGAGAAGCCGGGCAAGTACAATATTCAGGTATGCCTCGGTACAGCCTGTTACCTTAAGGGAGGCAACAATCTGATCGAGGAGCTGCAGAGCCTGCTCGGAATCAGTGACCACCAGGTCACCGCTGACGGTAAGTTCTCCATTGAGGGTGTCCGATGTGTGGGGTGCTGCGGACTTGCACCCGTACTCGTCATCGGCGATGAAGTGCACGGCAAGGTCACGAAGGACCAGCTTCCGGGTATCATAGCTGCACTTGAAGACTGAGCAGCACAATTCGGGAGATAGCAGGCATGCATGCTGCAGTGTGTGATTTTCTGCTGGATATCATCCAGAATGCGCTGGAAGCCGGCTCGTCACTGGTTGCCGTGCATTTCAGCGAAAGCGATCGGTGGTGGCACTGTTCTGTTGCCGATAACGGTCGGGGAATGACACCTGAGCAGCTGCAGCGGGTCCGTGATCCCTTCTTTACCGATGGTACCAAGCATCGGGCCAGAGGGGTCGGGCTGGGGATACCGTTCCTACAGCAGGCTACCGAGGCTGCTGGCGGCAACCTGGAGCTTGAGTCTGCGTCGGGAGAGGGAACTACCTGCCGATTCCGGTTCCGGAAGGACCATCTGGATGCTCCCCCGCTGGGAGATCTGCCGGGCACGCTGCTGGTTGCCTGCTCCTATCCGGGTGATTTTGAGATCACCGTAACCAGGGAGCTGCAGTCAGGTACGCACTCAGCCCGGTGGTCCATTGCAAGAAGTGAGCTGATTGAAGCTGCAGGATCTCTGGCGAGTGCCGGAGAGCTGAAACTGGCCGGTATGCTGTTAGCATCCTGGGAGCAGAGTCTGCAGGAAGAGTTCGACAGCGGCGAGTGACAACCCAGTAGGTTGTCAGGTACAGCTTGGGTGCTGTCAAAGGGATAAAGTGAAAAATGAATAATCCGAAAGGAGGCCAATAATGGCGAAAATGACATTGGAGGATCTGAGAAAACTTCGGGATGCGAAGAAGAAAGAGCTCGCCAAACGTGATACTGCCGGCAAGGATGTCCAGGTAATCATCGGAATGGGAACTTGTGGAATTGCGGCAGGGGCAAAAGAGACCCTTGATGCCTTTCTTGATGAGCTTGAGGCGCAGGATCTCGAGAATGTGGCGGTAACCCAGACAGGGTGTATGGGACTCTGCTATGTGGAGCCGACCGTTGAGGTCATAGTTCCCGGCATGCCCAGTGTGATTTACGGAAAAGTGGATGATGCCATTGCCAGAAAGATCGTACGCAAGCATATCAAGAAGCAGCAGATGGTTGGAGAGCACGTCTTTGACCGCCCGGCTGCCGATATCATTCAGGACGGGAGGAAGTAATGGCATACCGAAATTATGTACTTGTATGCGGCGGTACCGGCTGTGAGTCGAGCAAGGCAGATGAGATCTACAAGAACCTGATGCATGCCTGTACGGCAAACAACATCACCGACGAGGTCCAGGTTGTCAAGACTGGCTGTTTCGGATTCTGTGAACAGGGACCGATCGTCAAGATCCTTCCCGATGAGACCTTCTACGTGAAGGTGACACCCGAAGATGCCGAAGAGATCATCAATGAGCATGTTGTCAAGGGGCGGGAAGTTACGAGACTGCTCTATGACAAGACGAAGAGTACCCGGCATGCTAGAGTGGAGGATATCGATTTCTACCAGAAACAGTTCAGGGTTGTATTGCGCAACTGTGGTGTGATAGATCCGGAGAATATCGATGAGTACATTGCCCGTGACGGATATGCTGCCCTTGAGAAGGCTGTCTTCGAGATGACCCCCGATGACGTTATTGAGGAGCTGAAGATTGCCGAGCTGCGTGGCCGGGGCGGGGCGGGGTTTCCCACCTGGCTGAAGTGGAGCTTCACCAAGAAGGTCGAGGATGAGGAGAAATACATTGTCTGCAATGCCGATGAGGGCGATCCGGGAGCCTATATGGACCGCAGTACCCTGGAAGGGGATCCGCACTCCATTCTTGAAGCCATGACAATCGCTGGATATACCTGCGGTGCAAACAGGGGCTATATCTACATACGTGCCGAATACCCGCTGGCCATCAATCGGCTGAAGATTGCGATGGAGCAGGCCCGTTCCTACGGGCTGCTTGGCGATAACATTCTCGGCAGTGATTTCAGCTTCGATCTGGAGATCAGGCTCGGTGCCGGTGCCTTTGTCTGCGGTGAGGAGACAGCCCTGCTGGCCTCCATAGAGGGTGAGCGCGGGATGCCGCGCCCAAGGCCGCCGTTTCCTGCCGTGAAGGGGGTGTGGAACAAACCGACCGTGATCAATAATGTGGAGACCTGGGCCAATATCCCGGTCATCATCCTGAAGGGCGGAGAATGGTTCTCGAAAATCGGGACGGAGGATTCCAAAGGTACAAAGGTGTTTGCCCTCACGGGGAAAATCAGGAATTCCGGTCTGGTCGAAGTCCCCATGGGTACGACGCTCCGTGAGATCATCTATGATATCGGCGGAGGTATCGCCGATGGCAAGGAGTTCAAGGCCGTGCAGACCGGAGGTCCCTCCGGTGGGGTTATCACCAGCGATTTTCTCGATACCCCGATTGACTACGGTTCTCTGACAGGTCTTGGTTCAATGATGGGTTCCGGTGGTATGATCATCATGGATGAGGATGACTGTATTGTGGATGTCACCAAGTTCTACCTGGGCTTTTCGGTCGATGAATCCTGCGGAAAATGTTCTCCCTGCCGTATCGGTGGCCGGTCGCTCTATAACATCCTCGACCGGATAACCAAAGGGAAGGGCGAGATGGCTGACCTGAAGCGGATGAAGGATATCGGGGCTGCAATGAAGAAGGCCTCTCTCTGCGGGCTGGGACAGACTGCTCCCAATCCGATTCTCTCAACCATCAAGTATTTCGAGAAAGAGTACCTCGCCCACATCAAGGACAAAAAGTGTCCTGCCGGTACCTGCAAGGAGTTGATCTCCTACCATATTCTGGCGGATAAGTGTATCGGCTGTATGGCCTGTGCGCGTAAGTGCCCGACCGGTGCCATTGAGGGTGAGAGAAGAGACGTTCACCGGATAATCCCGGATCTCTGTATCAAGTGCGGTGTCTGTCTTGAGACCTGTAAATTCGATGCCGTTTTCGTGCGTTAGTACATAGGAGGAACCAGTTGAAAACTGTTACTGTGAAGATTAATGGACAGCCCCTGGAGGTACCAGCCGACTATACGGTACTGAAGGCTGCAAAAGAGCTGAATATAAACATCCCGACACTCTGCTATCATCCGGACCTGCCGGCCTGGGCAGCCTGCGGTATCTGCGTGGTCAAGCTGGAGAACTCGCCCAAGATGGTGCGGGCCTGCGCGACCCCGGTAGCCGAGGGTATGTCGATCATCACGCATGATCCCGAGCTGCACACCATCAGACGGACTGTCATCGAGATGATTCTTTCGACCCATCCGAATGACTGCCTGAAGTGCGGCCGTAACGGTACCTGTGAACTGCAGCAGCTTGCTGCCGATTACGGTATCCGGGAGCAGCCCTATGAAGTGCGGCTGATGAGCTGCGGCAGTAGGGACGAGTCAACACCCTCGATCATTCTCAACCCTGAGAAGTGCATCAAGTGCGGCCGTTGTGCGCTTGTCTGTCAGCAGCTGCAGGGTGTCTGGGCCCTGGAGTTTGTCGGCAGGGGAGATCAGACCTGTATTGCTCCGGCAGCCAACCTCACCCTGGATGACAGCCCATGTATTAAGTGCGGCCAGTGTTCGGCCCACTGTCCGGTCGGGGCAATCTTTGAACGCGACGAGACCCGCATTTTTCTCGATGCCGTCAACGATCCCGATAAGCACGTGGTTGTGCAGATTGCCCCCGCTGTCAGGGTTGCAATCGGGGAAGCCTTTGACATGGAACCCGGTACGATCTGTACCGGCCAGACCTACGCCGCCCTGAGACGGCTCGGTGCCGATGCAGTCTTTGATACCAACTTCTCAGCCGACCTTACCATCATGGAGGAGGGGTCGGAATTTGTGCAGCGGCTTACCGAGGGTGGAGAACTGCCCCAGATCACCAGTTGCTGCCCTGCCTGGACCGACTACATGGAGAAGTACTACAACGACATGATTCCAAACTTCTCATCGGCAAAATCGCCAATGATGATGCAGGGAGCCCTGACCAAGACCTACTACGCCGAGAGAAGCGGGATAGATCCGAAGGATATATATTCGGTGGCTATCATGCCGTGTACGGCCAAGAAGTTCGAAATCGGCCGTGACGAGAATATGATGTCCTCCGGGTACAATGACATGGATCTGGTCCTGACCACCAGGGAGCTGAGCAGACTAGTCAAGGCATCGGGTATAGAATTCAGCACGCTCCCTGAAGAGCTTGCAGACTCTCCCATCGGCACCTATGCCGGTGCCGGCACAATCTTCGGCAACACCGGCGGGGTCATGGAGGCTGCCATCCGAACCGCCTACAACCTCGTTACCGGTGAGGAAATGGAGGATGTGAATATCGAAGCGGTCCGTGGCATGGAGGGGATCAGGAAGGGTGAAGTTGATATCAAGGGAACCAGGGTCAGAGTGGCCGTCGCCCATGGTATGGCGAATGTGAGTGAGATCCTTGAAGAAGTGAGAACTGCCAAGGCAGCGGGGAGTGAGCCTCCCTATCACTTCATCGAGGTGATGGCCTGTCGCGGTGGCTGTATTGCCGGGGGCGGCCAGCCCTATGCAACAACGGACGATATCAGGAACAAGCGTATCCAGGGACTCTACCAGGATGATGAGCAGAAAGCGATCCGCTGTTCACATGAGAATCCGGAAATACAGCAGATCTACAAGGATTTTCTTGAAAAACCACTCAGTGAGAAATCGCACCACCTGCTCCATACCAGTTATCAGGCGCGTCCGATATACAAAAGCTGATTTTTGCATTTTTTATTTACGGCCCGGAAGAGATTCCGGGCTTTTACTTTGTAAACGGTGGTTTGACCTATCAGATGGGGTGTTTTTGGAGTATGATGAAGGTATACTGCAGCAGTACTCCGGGAGTGTGTTATGTCTAAAAAACAACCGAAAAAAATATTTGTCATCGATACGAATGTCCTGATTCACCGGTGTGACGCTATTCTCTCTTTCAGGGAGAGTGAGGTGGTGGTTCCGTTGTGGGTGCTTGAAGAGCTTGATAAACTGAAGACCTACTCCGATGAGCGCGGAAGGAATGCCAGACAGGCAATCCGCTTCATTGAGGAGCGGACGGGGGGAAACGGGGTCGGGAAAGGCGTGAAGATCGAGAACGGGTCAACGCTGCGCATAGCGATTGAGTTTGACCGCAAGCTGGCTGCCGATCTGCCTCTCGACAGGAACGACAACAAGATCATCTTCTGTGCCCTGACAATCCAGGATCATGCCAGGCTGCAGGAGTCGCCGCCTGAGGTCTTTTTCGTATCCAAGGATATAAATGCCAGGGTAAAGGCGAGGGCGCTCGGGCTCCATGCCGTCGATTATGAGAAGCAGAAGGCCTACCTCTCTCAACTCTATTCCGGTTTCCGGGAAGCTACGCTGCCTTCAGAGATGGTGCAGCAGCTGAAACGGGGTGAGCGGGTTGCAGCAATTGAAGAGATGTTCGAGAACCAGTTTCTTATTCTCCATGATCCAGCCGGAGATGAGCTCGTTGTCCGATACCGGACGGCAGAGGACGGAACAGGCTACCTGGAGAGTTCCCTGGATTTCAGTGACGGAGTCAGCGGGATCACTCCGCTGAACATCCAGCAACAGATGGCCTTTGAGCTGCTGCTGGATGATGAGGTGTCACTGGTCTCCCTGGTAGGGAAGGCCGGAACCGGCAAGACGCTGCTGGCCCTGGCGGCAGGCATCAAGAAGGTATTCAGCAGTAAGGTCTATAACCGTGTTCTTGCCAGCCGTCCCATAATGCCCCTCGGGAAGGATATCGGGTATCTGCCCGGGGACAAATCGGAGAAGCTCTCTCACTGGATGAAACCGCTCTTTGACAATCTGGAGCTGATTGTTGCGATGAACTCCGGTCCCGACTTCAAGACAACCGAATCAATTATCAAGAGCAACAAGATTGAGATTGAGGCGATCACCTATATCAGGGGACGCTCTCTGCCCAAGCAGTTCATCATCGTCGATGAGGCCCAGAACCTCTCCCCGCACGAAATCAAGACCATCGTCAGCCGGGCAGGAAAGGATACCAAGGTGGTGCTGACCGGGGATCCCTACCAGATAGACAGTCCCTACCTTGACAGCGATTCCAACGGTCTGACCTATCTGGTCGAGGCATTTAAGGGCCAAAAGATATTCGGACATGTTACGCTGATGAAATCGGAACGCAGTATGCTGGCTGAACTTGCAGCCGAACTGCTCTGATCGGGAAGAAGATGCATGCATATAAGTGACTGCAGGCTGCTGCTGAAATGCCCCCTGTTCCATGATGTGTCGGAGGGGACGCTCACTCGGCTTATCGAAGAGAATCTCTGCTCAGTGGCGAGCTATGCCGCCGGTGCCAGAATGTTTTCCCAGGGAGAGAAGTACACTGCACTCTATGTCCTCCTTGCAGGCCGTGCGTCAGCCCGATTCTATGAGTACTCAGGCAGGACGGTACTCGTAGAGACCCTTGAAGCACCGGCTCCTGTGGCTTCAGCCGTACTCTTCTCCTCAGACCCCTATCTTCCCGTGACCCTTGAGGCCGAGACTGAGGTCAGGGCTGCCGTTATCGATAAGCGGGGCGTTGAACTGCTCTTTTCCATCGAATCCCGGGTGATGTCTCGCTATCTCGGCGAGATGGGCGATAAGGTGCAGTTCCTTGCCGAAAAGGTCCGCATGGCAGAACTGGCCGGGATCCGGCAGCGCCTTGCCGACTATCTGTTACGGCTCTACAGCCGCAATCAGTCGCTGTCATTCCTTTTCCCTCTATCGCGGGAGAAGATGGCGGAGATGTTCGGAGTAGCCCGTCCCTCGGTCTCCCGGGAGATGTCCCGGATGTGTGACGAGGGGATTATCGCTGTCAGCGGCAGGGCTGTGACGATCCTTGATTCCGAAGAGCTGGAAAAACTGCTCGAATTGTAACATCTGTTACCGTGTAAGTTTCCTTCATGCGCTATCTTCAGGATACCGTCACGTATGAGACGGAAAGGAGCAGCAGCATGAAACGACAGATAATAACGATAGATGAACAGCGGTGCACCGGTTGTGGAGCCTGCGTGCCGGATTGCCCTGAAGGCGCCCTCCGGATCATTGACGGCAAAGCCCGTCTGGTGGGAGACCTCTTCTGTGACGGACTGGGAGCCTGTATCGGGGCCTGTCCCGAAGATGCCATCTCGGTAGAGTTCCGGGAGGCGGAGCCTTATGATGAACTGACAGTGATGCGGGAGCATATCATCCCCAAGGGAGAAAATACTATCCGAGCGCACCTTGAGCACCTCAGATCCCACGGAGCAGATACCTACCTTGCTGAGGCCCTTGAAGTGCTGCAGGGTGAGCATCAGCAGCTCTATGACAACATTGAAGGTACTGAAAAAGCTGCCGAGCAGATCAGCTTTGGCTGTCCGGGCAGCAGGGCATTGAATGTTGAGGTCATAGAACCTTCGACATCGCAGGATCAGGAGAGGGTCTCGATACCTTCAGAACTGCGTCAATGGCCTATCCAGATGCACCTGATCAATCCCGACACCCCCCAGTACCACAGAAGTGATTTCCTGCTGGCGGCCGACTGCACAGCCTTCAGTATGGGTGGATTTCATCCCGAACTCATCCGCAGCCATACCGTGGGGATAGCGTGCCCGAAGCTTGACAGCGGCCTCGAGATATACCGGGACAAGCTGGTGAAGCTCATAGACAGTGCCCGGATCAATACCCTGACGGTGGCGGTGATGGAGGTCCCCTGCTGCAGCGGGCTGCTCCGCCTGGCTTCCGATGCCCTGAAGCAGGCTGAGCGGAAGATCCCGCTCAAGTATATCCAGATCGGCATCAAAGGCGATATCCTCCAGGAGCAGTGGGTGAGCATGTAGCGCGAGAATTCGCTATCTCGGGGGGGCGAATACGAGTTCCATAATCAGGTAATTGTTTGGGAGATGTTTTGTTCGTTCCTGATTTGATTAAGAAACTCAACCCACTCATCTCGACCCCTGCGAGATCCGGGATATCAAAGGCCATTACTGTGCCTACTCTGTTACTTCTCAATTAGGCCCCCACACTAAGCGCTCAGGGAAAATTTCCGGTTCGTGTATGGGAAAATCCTCAAACAGTTAGTTTCATTTGCAGCAATCAGCCTGCTGCAGTTTTTACAGCCTGAAAAGGAAAGATTATTCTAGCTGAACTGTCTACTGCACTCGGTACTGAAGATGTATCAGATATCTGCAGAAATATCTACAAGGGTATCCTTGATGATGAACTGCAGATCATCCCTGAAGTTGCTTATCGGGATATACTCGCTTAGCTAGGCGTTTCTATCCCAATTACGTAATTGCTACGGATTCTATGCAGTGAATATGAGAGTAGTTGATATATATCAAAGAGATGGAGATAAGCTTGTGAGAACTGGATTTTCTTTGATCAATTATGGTTCTTCTTTCAGCAAGACCCGGATATGGTAAACAGAACTGGAAATATTGGTACATGAGAATGGTTTCAGCATCAGAGTATGATGAACCCAGCGAAGGCTCATCATAATTGGTACCGAAAGGATTGTCATCTGCAGTAGAGAGTAAAGCTGCTGGAATATCGATTCTTTGAAGAGTTCAAGCAAGCTGCATACAGATACATTTTCAGGCAGATGGTTTACGGGAACAGTTTCCTGCAAAGCCATAATCCATGTGGTACTGCAGGAGAAAAAATCTCTCCAGCTACTGGCACACGCTTATGCGGAGGATGGCAGACCTAACTCCCAAACGATGATAGAAGTATTCCGCAGAATTCAGTTGTTTACAGTTTTAAGTTAATATTCTACAATAACAGCATACAATGCATCATTAAAGGATATTCACTATGCAACAGAACATTGAATCGAAAGATGTTCTCATTAATCTCAAAAATCAATTAGAATCACATGCTTTCGCGGTATATATTACAAACGATGCAGATGAGGCGAAAGAGATATTTCTGCACGATATTCTTCCTGTCTGCTCACCGAAAACTATCAGTTATGGCGATTCAGAGACATTCCGGTCAACGGGTCTCTATGACTGCTTGAAAGAGAATCATGCAGAACAGTTTATTGAAATCTTTGATGGAAAGAGGCGGACCACCGAGGAATGGATTGAGTTTGCAAGGCCAAACCATAGTGTGGATCTCTATATAACTGGAAGTAATGCGATAACTGAGGATGGGACTCTAGTGAATCTCGATATGTTCGGGAATCGGGTTGCTGCTATCATGTTTGGTCCTAAGGATGTAGTCATTTTTATTGGCAGGAACAAAATAGTGCCAGATCTGGAATCTGCTATGACCAGAATCCGGGAATACACAGCACCCGCTAATGCTGTTAGACTTAAGACGAATACCCCATGTTCAAAAACGGGTACATGTATGAAGTGCAATTGCCCTGATAAGATATGCCGATACTGGTCAATTGTAGAGAGCTCATTTCCTGCCGGGAAGATCAAAGTGATTCTCATAAACGAAGATCTGGGGATATGAAGATGGTGAATCTAACAGATTATGAGAAACGTATGGCAGATGGAAGCTTAGGTCCGATCAAGGCTGCTGCAATGGAGTTGTTGATCAACTATGCTAATGCTCTTGGGGCAGAGGACTTTGTTGAGGTCTCCAGTGTAGCGGGCGGACTTGGTGGCTCTCCATTTATTCAGAATTTGGCGAAAACCCGAGGTGGTGTTGAGGGTGTGTTTAAAGAATTCCTGTTGAATTCTGATACTGCAGCACCGATTGAAACTGTAGATACGTTTTCCTTCTCTCTTATCAATACTATGGATAAATCCTGTTGGAAGAAACAAAATGTTTCTGAGAAAAATTATTCTTGGGGTGTGAAGTGTGAAGAATTCTATAAGCAGGTTGGATTCAATTGCTATTATACTTGTACTCCGTATCTGATTGGGACAGTACCGCTTTTCGGACAGCATCTCGCATGGATGGAGTCCAGTGCCATATCCTTTGCTAATTCGATTGCGGGCGCTCGTACCAATACGGAAGGTATGGAAAGTGCCGGGGCTTCAGCGTATACAGGGAGAACACCTAATTGGGGATTACATCTGGATGAAAACAGGACAGCTCGCTATCAAATCGACGTACGTATTCCTATTCAGGACAGCTATGATTGGGGTACGCTTGGGTATTATGCCGGACAGGTTTTCAAGGAGCATGTCGGTGTGGTAAACGGAATAACCAATAATTATGATATGACAAAGATCAAGCAGTGTGCGTCTGCGGCTGCTGCCTCAGGTGGAGTTGAGATGTTTCATATTGCAGGTTTGACACCGGAAGCACACAGTCTGGAAATGGCACTGCATGGTAAAAAACCAATTGAAACACATATCTATACAGAGACAGAACGAAAGGAGATTAGAGAGCGTCTAAACTCGGGAACTTCAGCGGATATTGATTTTGTATTGATCGGCTGTCCAAATAGTGGCATTGAAGAGGTCTGGGAAATCGTGCGCCAGTTAGATGGCAGAAGTATCAGTGAGAATACTGATATGTGGATTTTCCTCCCAGATCCGCTCAGACACTTGGCTAGAAGGCAGGGATATGCAGATATTCTGGAAAGAGCAGGAATAGCACTTATGTCAGACTCCTGTCCGGCAGTTTCCATGGTTGCACCTGATAATACAAGAACTGCTGCAACAAACTCTGCAAAGCAGGCACACTATTACCCGGGTTTGACTGGAATAGAAATGTATTATTATACCACTGCACAATGTGTTGAAGCTGCAGTCAGCGGCAGAGCTCAGGAGTTGATACTATGAAGAGCATGAATTCGATTTGCATTTCTGGGAGAACTGTCTACGGGGGCAGTTGCATAGGAGAAGCTCTCGTAAGTGATGAGGCAATTTCCGGATGGGGTGGAACATTGCCATTACAAGGAAAAATTGTAGAACGGGGTCACTCTCTAGAGGGTAAAACTATACTGATAAGATTCTTATCATTCGAGGAGCAAAAGGCTCCTCTGGTTGGACCGAGGCCTTTCATGCTGCAAAACTGGTAGGCAAGCTGCCTAAGGGAATCGTATTCACTGAGATGAAGAGTAAAATCGCGTTAGGCTGTGTCATTATGTGCATTCCGGCTATCACTGACTTGTCTGATGATCCATTCTCACTGATTCAATCAGGTGATTTGGTAGTACTTGATGCTGATAAGGGTGTCATCAGACTGATATCAAAGAAATTGTAATTAAGAGGGGTCGAACAACGGTTCATAGGACATGATTGCAACGTGAAAGCGAGTTCAGTTTCCCGATTCTGTTGCTTTAACACTCTCACAACGTTCTAAATGGTAGAGTGAGATACTCGTTTATATCTCCAATGGGTATCCTAGCACTGTTATTCCTGATTTGCGGCTCAAAGCAATAATCTGTTTGGTGTGAAATGAGCATAAGGCTTCCTGCTGGGTTCCATGATCCTTCAGAGGAAATTGGGAGTATCGGACAAACTGTGAGCCTGTAAAATTTTCTGTGCGACTGACTCTTTCACTCTTAAGAAAATCTATCCCCATATTCCAACAATAATCTATACATGACCTGTCCCCATCACGGACCGGCATAGTCCATCGTTTTGAAGCATGCTGAACTGCAGACAAAACATTTTATTTACATATAAGCAATACATATAGTGTGTGAATTGTCACTTATTTGATAGGGGATTTGTCTGATTATTGCTGTGTTAATTGCTGAATAAAGAAGATCCGGGACAGCCGGTATGGCTGTCCCGGCAGAGAAGCTCAGTTACCCCGGGGGCATACAGGGTTACTGTGTTATTTCAAGGAGATAGAGCTGGTCGGTTACCGCAGATGGCGCGATGAGGTAGAGGCCGTCGGGAGTCATCACACTCATTGCCGGGTCCCCCGGTTCAAACGAGAGGAATGAGTTGTAGTAGAGCAGTCCGGTAGTGAGGTCACGCCTGAATGTGGTCAGCCCGTTTGTGATGGAGTCACTGACATAGAGTGAACTCTTATCGCTGTTGAATGAGATGTACTTGGGCCCGCTCATGATTGCAACGTCTACATCCTCCTTGATTCGCTGGGTTTGGTACCAGCTGTCCGGTTCCCCGGCTGCCGGAGGGCCGTAGGTGAATTCACAGAGAAACTCGTTGGAAGTCGTCAGGATCGTCGTATCATCGAGAAAGGTGGCAAAGTTGACCGTACCTAGCCCCATGGTCCCGGTGGCTAGATAACTCAGCATGGTCTCAATGCTCGGGACCCCGGTAACCGGATCGATGCTCATGATCAGCAGGGAACTGCTGCCGTAACAGGGGATAGCCATCCTGCTGCCGTCCGGAGAGTGTGCGATCCGTCGCATGGAATCAATGGCCGGATCGGTAACGATCGTGTAGTAGTCGATCGGTACCACTTCGGTTCCGGAGTAGTAGAAGTGGTAGATGCGCTCTTCCAGTCGGTCGGTGATGTAGATATTGCCGCTGTTCGAATCAATGTAAATGCCGCTGAGCAGTCCCGCCGTGACGGCTGCCCCGTCGATGGTGAAGGGGGAGGTGAAGACCTCGATCACCTCAATGGTATCGGTACCGGGAGTATGCGAGTAGAAACTGAGAGACTTAGCGTAGTCGCTGAGGGCACCGACAATAAGACCATCCTGGGATACGGCAATCTGTGATACGCCGTTAAGCGGATTTTCCAGGGAGTCCTCAATGGTCTGTTTCAGCACCAGAGTATCGTTCTCAATCCGGAATGTCTGGATAGCATCGTCAATCTTGCCGGCATTGATTATCAGGCCGTCCGGGGCAATGGCCACAAACTCAGAACCGTCAAGCAGGGTACCTCCGGTATTGTCATCAAGGATCGAAAGCACGGTGAGAGTCCCCCCGGTATCGGGCTGCAGGGCCGTGAAGGTTATGGAGGCAGAGCCCGCGCTGCCTGCTTCCGGAGTTACAGCCAGGGCATCTACCCGGTGGATCCCCTCCACAAAGGTGCAGGTATATGTTGCACCCGAGCTCTTGAAGATCCCGTCGAGATACCAGTCGACTGTCACCGAAGGCAGATCCTCTACCGCAACGTTTTCGGCAGTGTAAGTCAGGGTGGCGCTCTCTCCGGCAACCGGTGAAGCCGGCAGCCCGGTTATGGAACCGGTGATCGGAACAGCTGATTTATCGGTAAGAGAGACGGATATGTCGCTTTTCATGGTATTGAGGTTCAATGAAACTGTCCCGCTGCTGATCATCTGGTCGGTGATCCGCACTGCTTCGAGACATCCGGCTACAGTCTCCCCTCCGGAAATCAGTTCACAGCGCAGGATATAGGTTCCTGCAGCGAGCGTTGTCTGGTAGGATGCAGACCCTGCCCCGATCGTCGGGAAGACCTCCGTCTCCGCATCTCCCTGGGGTGTGAGATAGAGATGCAGCTCGGGTGAGAATACCAGGGCATCATCCCAGTTGATCACTATGGAGATGGTTCCGGTACCGTAGTATTCATCCAACGTGATCGCCACCTGATTGTTGTCAGGGGTAAGGTTCAGTGATGTGCTTCCGGCTATAAGACGGACACCGTTTTCATTCCAGCCGTAGGCCGAAATATTCCAGCTGCCTACCTCAAGCCCCGGAATGGTGGTGACCGAATCCTGCGTGCTGATATCGAATGACTCTTCACCGGGACCGTCACCAGAGACGGTGTAGTAGGATACTGTCAGGGGAGTGCCTGGGAGCAGGGATCGGCTTTCAGGCTCCCCGTTCTCCAGCTGGATATGCAGTGCTACGGTCTTCTCTTGACCGGCCTGACAGCCAGGCAGCACCAGTATCATTGCCAGCAGCAGGGTAATTGCTGTCATTTTCACAGCACCGTGTCTGTTACGGTACGTATTGTTATTTCTCTTCTGTTTCATAACTACCTCCACTTGATTGACCGATTTAACTCCAGGGTGAATTCAACTGGGGAAATTTTTTCGATTTCTGATAAAATCTGTTATGATCTCAGTTGTGATCCCTGTCTATAACCGATTTACCCTGCTCTGTGAAGCTGTCGAATCGGTACTGGCTCAGCAGTACCGGGATTTTGAGCTGATCATTGTCGATGACGGATCTGATGATTTTCCATCCAGCGGATCCCTGCCGCCAATATTCTCCGACAAACGGATATTCCTGCAGCATATCAGGCACTGCGGTATGCCGGGAAAGGTGCGGAATACCGGGGTAGCAGCAGCCGGCGGTGGGTATGTTGCCTTCCTTGATTCCGATGATCTCTGGCTTCCCGAGAAGCTCCTGCGGCAGCAACAACTTCTTACCGAAAAGGACGCGCTCACCCTCTTGCACACCCGGGAGGTGTGGCTGCGGAATGACTGTGTGGTGAGCCAGCGGAAGATGCGCCACCGGCACAGCGGGGATATATTTTCCGATGCCCTGCAGAAGTGCATCATCGGTCCCTCAACTGTCATCCTCAAACGCAGTCTCTTTCTGGAACTCGGCGGGTTCCGCGAAGATATGGAGATTGCCGAGGACTATGAATTCTGGTTACGCTGGTGTGCCCTGGAACCGGTGGATTACCTGGATGAACCGCTGGTGATCAAGCGGGCCGGCAGATGGGACCAGCTCTCCGAGAAGTACGGTCAGATTGAGAAGTTCAGGATCGATGGCCTCCATCGGCTGGTTGCCGGCAACTGGTTTGCCGAACATGCCGGGTTGGAGCAGCAGCAGCTGGCAGAAGGTGAGCTGCAGCGCAAGTGCAGGATATATGCCGCTGGAGCCCGAAAGCGGGGACGTGTTGCTGAAGCTGAGCGGTACGAAGCATTAATGTTCCATCCATCGGGGCCAGTGGCATCCCGGGAGTGACCTGGTGCCGCCGGTTACTGTGCAAAACTGTGAAAATATATATAAACGTTTAACATTATTAATTTTATCAAAAATTTTAATATCAAAATATTGACATAAAAATAAACTATGCTATGCTTACAAAAAGAAAAACGTTTAACTTTTTATACCATATAAGGACAATATGCATGTCTGAGAAAATGAATATCATTATGATTACAAATGACCA
>CAZSBC010000063.1:0-15794 GCA_964605195.1 uncultured Spirochaetales bacterium
GTTGTATTGATTTTTTTTGAATCCTGATTGCCAATGCCTGCAGAGAGTTTTGGTCACTTATTTCACCTATTGCCGGACTGTTATGCTTGTGAAATCAAATCTGTGGTGCTACCATGTAAAGACACAATAAAGTAGGTAGAAAAAAGGGGATGATTATGAAAAAAACGTCAGTAAGTGCATCTATTCTGTCAGTCCTGTGTATCCTCTTCCTCTTGTCAGGCTGTGTCTCGACAGAACAGATAACATCCCTGCAAGAGGAAATCGATACCCTCCAGAGCGCTCTGGATACGGTTACGTCAGAAAATGCCAACCTGAAAAACCGTACAGAAGAGATGGTGGACCGGGAGGAGTTCACCAGCACCGTTGCAACCCTGGTACCGCTGTCCAGGTTCAATCAGCAACTCGGTACACGGGATGAGTTGATTAACGGGCTCTCAGACGAACTCCAGCAGCGCTCTCAGGAACTAGAGACCCTTCTGGAAGCCTGTGCCTCGAGCACAGACCTCAATCTCATCAGCAAGCGCATCGATACCATTGAGAACGAGTTCAACGATGTCTCCTCCGTGCTGAGCCAGATGATGGCCTACGGCGGATATGACAGCTCCCAGGAAATACTCAATTTCGTCTATGGTCTCGTTGATATCTACGACAACCTCACTGAGGTGGAGAGAAAGCTGAACAAACTCAAGGAAGCCATGCTGATCTTCGTGGAGGATTGAGAATCAGCATCTCACCGGGTATCCGGGAGATCAAAGAGTTCCCTGACCGCATTGATATTACGTTCGTTGAAAAAATCCCTGTCCTCATACATCAGTTCAATCCGGTCCATATAGAACTCGGCAACCTTGTAGCGAACCAGCTTCATTGTTGAGTTGACCAGTCCGTCATCCTCCGAGAACTCCTTCGGAATAATCTCAAAGGTTGCCGGTATCCACTGCTGAGCCACCGACTTCGATATCACCGGCTCGAAGGCGTATACGGCCTCCCGGATAACTTCAAGGGCCTTGACAGCACTGCCCACCCCCCTGCTCTGCAGCAGCTTCCGGGTTGGTTCCCTCTGCAGAGTCAGCAGACCGGTAGTGAAATTGCGGTGATCATTGTACAGCATCACCTGGCTGATGATCTCGCAGTTATTGACAATCGCCTCCTCTATCTCCTCCGGGGAGTGCTTTTCCCCGTCGGGAGATATCAGGAGCGCCTTCGCCCTGCCCGTCACCACAAGGAACCCATCACTGTCATAGTATCCCAAATCCCCCGTCCAGAGCCAGCCGTCCCGCAGCACCTCAGCCGAAGCCTCAGCATTGTTGAAGTAGCCCTTCATCACATTATCGCCTCTTATCACAATCTCACCACGCTCGTCGGTTGCAGCTTCAGTATCTGCATCCTTCATGATCCGGCAGGTGACACTCGGGGCAACTATCCCGCTGGTTCCGAACTTATGACTGGCAGGGGAGTTTGAACAGATCACCGGGGCAGCCTCTGTGAGACCGTACCCCTGGTAGATGGGCATTCCGATCGCAGCATAGAAGTTCTGCTGGCGTACCTCCAGCAGAGCACCGCCACCTACACAGAACTCTATGCGGTTTCCGAAGACCTCACGCAGCTTGGGAAATACCAGCATGTTCGCAAGGTGGAATGGAACGGCCGTACAAATCCTGGTCCATAGCGATGCCCTCCTTGACCCGTCCCCGTTACGCCTGATCCCGGCCGCTAATCCCCTTCTGAAGATCCCCTCAATGAAGCTGCCCTTAGCGGAGATTCCTGCGATCATCTTCTTCATGAAATTACCCGATATCGCAGGAACAGTCATCATGAAATGCGGATTGACCTCTTTCAGATTGATCGGCAGGTTGCGGATAATGTTGATGCTCCCACCCCTGGCATCAACGAAGTGCATCGTCACCCCGCGCAGCAGGGATGCATAGAGCCCGACTGTATGGGCAAAGGAGTGGTCAAGCGGCAGTACAATCAGGGTCTCATACACTGCATCCGGCAGCTGGAATAGCTCTACCGAATCCATTGCATTGGCATAGTAGTTGCAATGTGTCAGCATAATGCCCTTCGGATTACCCGTGGTTCCCGATGTGTAGCAGATGTTCACCACATCATCTTCGCTGATGGATGCTTCCACATCCCTGACCATGGCATTGTCAGCAGCAAGCAGTTGCACTCCTTCTGCTAGGAGATCATCGTAGAGCACCATATCTGTTCCCGGATTCAGGGAGAGCTCCCGCACCACTGTCCCAAGCTGCTCGTCCGCATCATCAAGGTAGACTAGCAGTGGACGTCTCTCCCCGTGCTTCAATGCCTCTCCCATCTTCCTGACCGTATTGCTCGAAACCAGGCAGGCCGCCATCCCGGAGTGCTCGATCCGGAAGGCAATCTCCTCCGGTGTCAGCTTGATTGACATCGGAACGGAGATGGATCCGGATTTCACCACCCCGAACTCTCCGGCAACCCACTGAGGTCTTCCTTCAGAGAGAATCCCGACGGTAGCCGTATCCCGGACACCCCTCTTCATCAGAGCAGCAGCAACCCGATCTGATTCCTCATCAATGTCACTGTAGGTCCATGGCTGCCACCCGGCATCAGTCTTCATCGTGGCATAGGCCCGTCCCGGATAGCGCTGTGCCGCTTCATGCAGAAGCTTCAGAATAGTCCGCTGTTCAGTTCCACTCATCGGTGGCCCCCCTTCGTGCTGCAGAATATCTCCCAGAGAGAATCCATAACCGGTTTCAGACGCTCCGCAAGGTCCCTGCCACCATTGGTCGTAACATCATCCTCATTCTCCATGACCGCATAGGGGACCTCTGTACCCTGTACGCACAGCGTGCCGGCACTCCCACCGGCCAGCTCATGCCAGTCCGAGCCGTGATAGAGCACATACAGCTTCTCATCGGGCAGACCATGTTCAAGGATGCTGTCAGGTCGATCGGGATTGAACCGGCTGCGGTTTTTCCTCAGCGACTCCTCCCAGGATACGTTTATATAGAGGATTGCTGCCGAACTGAGCATGGCTGGGCTGCAGTGCGCAAAGGCCCGCGAAAACCCTCCATGCTCGGTCCCCCTTGAAAACTCAACAACATTTGTCCAGCCGTTATCGGCATCCAGCCCATCCCGTTGGGCCTTCTGCCACTCAAGATCTATCCGGCGTATCAGCAGGTCCCAGAGATAGCTCTCCCGGAAGTACCCGTCTTTGTCAGTATGCAGCCGCGGATGACCGAGTTCAGTGAGGATGGCATCCTCTTCGAACCAGCTCCATAGCATGGGAAAGTCATCTATCTCATGCAGCCTGCCGATATGAAACTCAGCAGCCCTTCGCTCCGGTACCAGCTCCCTGAGGAACCGGATCACTTCGCTCTTGCCGGCACCGGGACGGGCCAGCAACAGCAGCGTCGGAATCAGATGATGTGCTTCATACGCTTCCATACCTGCTCCAGCTGATCAGACAAATTTCTGCCTGATTTCGGCGCTGACATAGTCCAGGATAGAGACCGTGACAGCTATGAACCATACGGCAATCCCGGCAGCCTTGTAGTCGAGCAGCCTGATATACTGCACCAGCAGGAATCCGATACCGCCACCGCCGACCATACCGATGACAGTTGACATCCTTACGTTGATATCCCAGCGATAAATGGTAAAGGATACGAACGGCGGAATCATCTGTGGGACGACAGCATAGAGGATCGTCTGCAGCCGTGTTGCCCCCGTCGCCTGAATGGCCTCGATAGGTCCCGGTTCAATATTCTCAATCGCTTCGGAGTAGAGCTTACCCAGAGCAGCTATGGTATGGATGGTCAGTGCCAGTATCCCCGCGAACGGACCCAGCCCAACCCATACAACCGCGATCAGCGCCCAGATCATGGGTTCTATGGATCGTATGATATTCAGAATGCCCCGGACCACGTAATAGATCGTCATGGTAATCCAGGAACCGGACATGAGGTTCCTTGCTGCCAGAAAACTTATCGGTACAGAAATCAGTATGCCGAAAAAGGTTGCCATCATCCCCATGAATATCGTTTCGATCATCAGCTCAATTGTCAGCCTAAGCGGTTCGCTGGCTAGCGGGCCGCCTACCTGAAAGGTCTGTCGGGCCTCGACAGTATGATACTGCTGGCCCACGGCACTCGGGGGCAGGAGCCGATAGGGTATGATCAGGTCAAAGGTGAACTCGCCGTTCTCATCGGTGACTACCGAGACGTACCTGCTCTCCTGACGGGGTCTGAATTCATTTCCACCGCTGTCCTTCCACCATATCTCAGTGAATGTGTCTGGTTCAAATCCCGTACCCTCAAGAAAGATGGTGTCACCGGGGATCATGTTGTTGTTACTGTCCAGGGTCGTCATCCTTCCATAGTTCGGGGTTGCACTGATGTATGGTTCTCCCGGGACAGGCGCGGCTGGAACCGGTGGATTTTCGGTATCATCAACCAGGATCACAGCCTTCGCAGTTATCAACTCCTCGTCGTAGGTGATCGCCGCTTCCCATGGCCAGAGAATCTTGGACAGCGGCGGCCAGGCATCGGGAAACTCGCGGGCCATCTTAACCAGATCAATCTCACTGATCTGCCAGCCGACGGCAAAAAACATGATCAGAACAAAGATGAAGAGCATGGTACTGGCCTTGGGTTTGACCTGCTTGAGAAGCCAGGCATCCCTGACATTCCACAGCCACACAATGGCCATTCCGGCAAACAGCAGTATGATGAACAGCGGTGTGCGGGAAAAGGCTTTGCCAAGCTTGGCCCAGGCTCCCACTTCTAGGCGGGCAAGCAGATGAACCCGCCACAGGGAGAGTCCGATAAGGGAAACCCATGACAGAATGAGCAATATTCCCCTGCGTATCTTCCCGACGAACAGCTGGCCCAAACCGGGAAGGATGAAGGACATGAGCATGATCACGGGGGTGCCGATCTGCAGTTTTTTATTAGTAGACATCTGCAGCCTCCCCTGTCAGCGACGTAGCGCCGACCCTGATAGCCTCTTCTCCGTAAATCTCCTTGAACTGCTCATCAGTCATCTTCCTGATATCCTCTCCTGTTCCCCGATAGACAATGTTACCATCTTTGAGACCGATGACCCGGGTTGCATACCGCTGCACCAGGTCGAGATAGTGCAGGCTGCAGAGTACCGTGATACCCGCCTCCCTGTTGAGCTTCTCAAGATAGCCGAGGATTGAGTGGGCCAGGACCGGGTCAAGGCTGGCTACCGGTTCGTCGGCTAGAATCAGGGATGGATCCTGCATCAGGGCCCGGGCAATCCCCACCCGCTGTTGCTGTCCACCGGAGAGTTCATCTGCCCGCTTGTAGGCCTGATCGGTTATACCTACCATCTCCAGGGCCTCAAAGGCCCGTTTCCGGTCCCTTTCCGGGAAACGGTACAGTAAGCTGGAAGCGGGATTGACATACCCGAGACGCCCTGAAAGGACGTTGGTGAGCACGCTGGATCTCCTGACCAGGTTGAAATGCTGGAATATCATGCCGATTTTCCGGCGGACTGTCCGCAACTCCCCTGCAGGGAGTGAGCTGATAACATCCCCGTCAAGAATGATCTCACCTTCGGTCGGGTCAACCAGACGGTTAATGCAGCGCAGGAGGGTAGATTTTCCTGAACCGGAGAGCCCGATTATCACCAGGAACTCCCCATCTTCCACCGTAAAGGAGATTCCCTTCAGCGCCTCGGTACCATCGGGATAGACTTTTCGTAAATTCTTAATCTCGAGCATAAAATCCTCTTTGCAGAAAACAGATGGGATTGATTGGGATATGCATATTCACAGTCGTAATGCAGTCATATAAATACTTTTCGAAGCAGCCTGAGACCGCTCCGAAAAGTGATACATCCATCGAAAATTTTGTGTAGTGAATTGATCAGTTCAATTCATTGATATCGAGACCCGCTGCCTGCAGCACCTGGCGGAACGGATCATAGAAGGTGTCACCATGCACTTCCAGGGCATCCCACTGGTAGGCGGTACTCAGCGCTTCCTTGCCCTCTTCTGTCTGGGCGATTTTCAGCAGGGCGTCCACGATCTTCTTACGGAGATCCTGGGGCATGGATGGGATGAACTGAACCCCGTCGTTGGGAATATCTGTGGTAACCGCAAAGACTACCACCTCTTCCATAACTGTGGGATAATCGCCTTCCACCCTGGTTCTGGCGTCCACATAGGTTGCTCCTGCATCCACATCACCGTTGAAGACAGCTGCTACAACACCATCATGGCTTCCAGCATCTACAATACCCTTGAGATCGGTCTCAGGATTTATTCCGGCAGCACGGATTGTCAGCATGGGGATAATCCAGCCGCTGGTGGAGAGTGGATCGGGGCGGGCAAAGGTCTTTCCCGCAAGGTCTGCAGGAGAGCTGATACCGCTGTCCTTTCTGGCAATCAGCTGACCGTTGTAGGTAGGTGAGCCATAGCGTACAGAAACAAGGGCTGCATCGGCAACACCTCTGTCGGCAGCCAGCACATAGGCAAATGTCGCCAGAGAGGCCATATGAGCCTCGGCAGGTACACTTGACATAGCCTCAATTACTCCGGCATATTCTGTTGCCACATTGGTATCAAAATAGAGACCGGTCTCCTCATGCAGTAGGTCAGCTACTGACTGGGCCCCGGCAGCAACCCGTTCCATCTCACCGGATGGCACGAATGACCATACAATCGGGTTTTCCTCGGAACCCAGCTCGGCCTCTTCCGATCCGGCTGCAAATAGCATGCCTGTCGTAACCAAACCAATAAGCACTAACAATAGGACAAGTTTTTTCACGTTATCTCCTCCTTGTAAAAAACTTCTACGCTAGATTGCCTGCCAAGCCTGCTTGGAGCAATCTCTCCAGGAATCATTATACCTCTCAAGAAGAAAGGTCGCAATAAAATTACACATCTTTTACTCAGAATGATGATATCAACAGGCAACCATTTCTGTAACGGCTGCCTATCCGCATCACTCCAGCATCCCCAGCCCCCGCAGAATCTTCTCCGGCGTGACTGGCCACTCACGGATCCAGATACCGACGGCATCATGAATTGCATTGGTGATTGCCGGAGCTGCACCGTTGACGCTGATCTCGGAGACCGATTTAGCCCCAAACGGTCCATAGGGATCATCAGTCTGCACCAGCTTCACCCTGAAATCCTCGGGCAGATCACCTATCATCGGAACAGTGTAGTTTCGCAGGTCGGGATTGAGACAGACCCCGTCTGCATCAAGAATCAGCTCCTCCTAGAGCGTATGGCCTATTGACTTCAGCACGCCACCGTATATCTGGCCCTCTGCCAGTTCAGGATTGACCGGAGTGCCACAGTCCTGCAGGGCGAAGTATTTCTGGACGGTAATTGTGCCCGTCCTGCGGTTGACAGCCACCTGGGTAAAATGGGCACCATAGGGAAATGAGAAGTCATCGCTGGTAAAGGAGGCCTGTCCAACCAGCTGACCAGCCCCCTCTCCACTGATGGCTGCAAGTGCTATGGTTCTGAAATCGACTTCACCACCTCTGCCGACAACCCGTTCATCGCGCTGCAGGCTCAGCTCCGCCACCGGTTCATCCAACAGCACCGCGGCTGCCTCAAGAATCTTGCGTTTCAGATCTTCAGCCGCATTCTTCACAGCTCCCCCCGAAAAGTAGGTACCGCTTGAAGCGAAGGCCCCTGAATCATACGGAGTGTTGTCAGTATCCCCGGAGAGTATTGCCACCCTCCCCGTCTGCATGCAGAGCACCTCGGCTGCCATCTTCACACTCACCGTATCAAGTCCCGTTCCGAGATCGGCCCCGCCGGTATGCACCATCACCGAACCGTCGGTAAGCAGTTTCACATCGGCATTGGACTGATCCAGCCCAGGCAGACCGGAACCCTGCTGAACCAGGGCCATCCCCTTGCCGATGGCTATGTCGGGATCATCGGAATGCTCCCTCTTACCCCAGGCTATCATCTCGGCACCCTGCCTGAGGGCTGGGGCAAGCCCGCAGCTCATCACCCTTGCCGGAGCACCTTCACGGCCCTCACCGAGACAGCGAAGTATCTCAAGCATATCACCTTCGCTGACCCGGTTCTTCTCAACCAGTGCGAGGGGATCCATAGCAAGCTGCTCAGCCAGTTCCGCCACAGCTGTCTGCAGGGCATAGTTGGCCTTGGGAGCTCCATATCCCTGATAGGCACCTGTCGGCAGTATGTTCGAATAGAAAGATTTGACATCAAACCGTATGTTGTCACAGAGAAAGAGCGGTAATGACTTCGAACAGCCGTTCATGGGAACTGTCAGGCAGTGGTTGCCGTAGGGTCCGTTGTTGGCTTTCAGGTCCATATACATAGCAGTGAAGGTGCCGTCGCGCTTAGCCCCGAGTTTCACACGGATCTTCATGGGAAAACGGGTCACTGCGCTGGTAAAGTCCTCTTCCCTGGTATAGTGGTAATAGACAGACCTGCCGGTTATCCAGGTAGCATAGGCACAGACATCCTCAAGCAGTATCTCCTGCTTAGATCCGTAGCCGCCTCCGACCCGTTCCTTGATTACCCGTACATCGCTCTCACTGATCCCGAGCACCCTGGCTACCACACGCCGCACATGCCAGGGAACCTGAGTTGATGCATGCACAACCAACCTGGTGCCGTCCATACGTGTGTAGACCACATGCGTCTCCAGCGGTGTGCACTGCACCTGTGAGGTGCGGTAGGTACGCTCAAGGACAACATCGGCCGCTGCGAATCCCTTCTCGATATCTCCGATACTTCCTGATACGCTGGCAGCCAGATTCCTATGGGGATCTGCCCCGATGGGGAACTGGATCTCTATTCTACCGTCCCGGGGGTCGGCACCGGCATTCTTCGCTTCAAGATCATCGGGTGCCCCTGCCTCGTAAGAGACCAGGGCATTGTGGACGATCGGGGCATCCTTTGCCTCAGCCTCCTCAATGGACAGTACCGGTTTGAGCACTTCATACTGCACATCAATCAGCCCGAGAGCTTCGGTAGCAGTCTCTTCATTCTCGGCAATCACCGCGGCAACCCGATCACCGGCATGGAAGAGCTTTCTCGAAAACATTCTGCGGTCATACGGAGAGGGTTCTGGAAACCCCTGCCCGGCCGGAGTGTAGTATACATCGGGAACATTCCTGTGGGTGAGCACTGTAACCACGCCGGGGAGTTTTTCGGCATGGCTGGTATCGATGTCGGTGATGTAGGCGTGGGCATAGGGACTGTGCAGCATCTTCAATATACAGCTGCCCGGTTCAACCATATCCTCCACGAAAGCCTTCTCGCCCTTCACCAGCTTCTTTCCGTCCACCTTGCGGTGCACCTTCCCAACATACCTGAGCTCCTCCCGGAACTCTTCAGCCGTCTTCCGGCTGTAGGCCGGGTCATACTTGCGCTCCCGGGCTATCTCCACAGCTGTAAAGAACTGCTGGTATCCTGTGGCACGGTTGAACAGCGACGAGAGGGCATCCTTCACATCCTCTTTAGTCGGTCTGTCAATCCGTTCGAGCAGCTCATGTACCAGGAGAGCTGCTGCCGGGGCATTGTACCCTGACTGCACCACCCCGGCATCTACCAGTGCCGACTGCACATAGTGCATACCTGGACCGTCACTGAGTGATTCAACTGTTTCAATACTGTGGCCGTCTGCCTGCCCGGCCAACATGAGTCCGGCATTCACACTCCTCCCGTCAAAGAGGATCGTGTCACTGCCGGAAAAACCGAACTGGTCATCACTGTTGCGGACCGACCGTATTCCCAAATCCTTGAGCAGAGCAAGCAGTGATTTCCCGGGATCGGCATAGATGCCTCTTTCCACTCCATTGAGTCTGCATGTAATCTTCATCTCACACCCCCCAGGCATTCGGCAATGCACTCATCGGCAATGACACCGGCTATGTAGCGCTTGTATGCTACGGAACAGCGGTAATCCTCCAGAACGTCCACTTCAGCCTCAACAGCCTTCTGCAGCGCTCTTCCCGGCTGAATTGTACCGGCTACAAGCTGCTTCTCAATCGATTCAAGCCTGACAGGAAGCAACTGCAGGCCCCCAAGGACTACTCCTGCCTCAGCCACCTTCCCTCCTCCCAGGGTGAGGACTGCCGCTGCAGTTACCAGTGCAGGAGAAGCGCTTGAGCGGGTAATTTTTCTCACGGCTGCCGGCCGCCGGCATGCTGGGATCCGCACGGAGAGGATCAGGTCATCCATCCTCTGCTGCAGATACTGGGAGAGCAGTACTGGACCGTTCCCCGCCAGCTGCAGCTCGCTGTCACATGCGAGCAGCAGGGGATTGAGGACCGAATCGGGGGTCGCGGCAGCAATATTGCCCCCTACCGTTGCCATATTTCTGACATTCCTTGAGTATACCTGTGCCGCTGCGCTGCGCAGCACTTGCGGAAGCTCAGCACTCTCCACCAGCTCCTGCAGACGTACCATTGCACCCAGGACCAGGTCATCGTCTGTAGAGACGATCTCATGCAAACCGAGCAGCTCCAGGGATACCGCCGTCCCGGACCGAAGTCCGTACTCGGCATTGTTGATACGCGTTCCCCCTGCATACCAGAAGGCATTCTCTCTCTCTGAACGGACCTTCAGAGCCTCGGCTACAGTGGTCGGACGTATATAATCAGTTATCATTACAGCACCTCCGCTGTGATCTGCATATGAAAAGACGGTACGACGACAGGATATCCCGGCCAGCTGTACCAAACTCTTTCCCCGGTAGATATTGTACCATATCTGGGCTATTTTTGTAGCGTTTTGTTGCAGATTTTACGAACTTTCAAGACGATATACCATGCAGTTCCCGAGGGCTTCAATCAGCTCTGCCAACATACCAGCGAACGGTCTCCCTGAGCCCATCCTCAAAATCGGTATTCGGTCTCCAGCCGAGCTCACTCCGTATACGGGAGAAATCAAGAGCATACCTGCGGTCATGTCCCGGTCGGTCAGGTACAAAGGCAAGCTGCTTCAGCAGCCGAATGCGCGACATCCCGGCCTCATCCGCCATGATGGAACATAGCAGCTGGACAAGATCAAGGTTTTTCACCTCCATACCACTGCCGATGGCATAAGAGCTGCCGGCTGACGCACCGGTCATGATCTTCCATATTGCCTCGACATGGTCACCGACATAGAGCCATTCACGGACCTGCAGGCCGTCGCCGTAGATCGGCAGCTTCTCACCATTAAACATACAGCGTATCATTGTTGGGATAAGCTTCTCCCCATGCTGGTTGGGACCATAATTGTTTGAGCTGTAGGAGATTGTGTACGGCAATCTGAAGGTGTTGGAGAAGGCCAGTACCATATGGTCGGCTGAAGCCTTGGTGGCAGAATAGGGATTACGCGGCCGATAGCAGGTTGCTTCACTGAACTTGCCCGTCTCTCCAAGCGTACCGAATACCTCATCGGTACTGACCTGGTGAAACAGCACATCATCCCGCTCCTCCCAGGCCTCACTGGCAGCCTCCAGCAGGGTGGCAGTACCGAGGATATTGGTTGTGATGAAATCACTGCACCGCCGGATTGAAGTGTCAACGTGTGTCTCGGCGGCAAAGTTCACGACAGTATCAATACCATATTCACAGAAGAGGTCCCTGACTGCCGTCTCGTCACAGATATCACCCTGGATGAAAAAGTAGCGCTCTCCCCCGAAGGATATCTCTACCGGCTGCAGGTACTCAACATTACCTGCATACGTCAGCTTGTCGATATTGATCACCCTGCCCCTGAAATCATCCCGGGAAAAGAGATACCTGATGAAGTGGGAACCGATAAACCCTGCTCCGCCTGTGACCAGAATTGATTGCATCGATCGCATAGGTCATTATAGCCGCAATTTCTCCAATAACACCAGAAAAAATATCAATGAATTATCATTACCGGTACAGTACCGCTCCGGCTTCAGCGGGAGAGTCTGGCTGCGACATAGGCTGTCTCCCGCTCCCTCACACCGGCGTGCAGCATAGCGGTTACCGGAAAACTCCCGGAGAACCGATGCCCGTCAACGGAGGAAAGCGGCATCGCACCCATACTCGTACTGCTGATGAACAGCTCATCAAATGAGTCTGAAAGAACCTCCTGCAGGGAGGGGCAGCGGAACTCGCAGGCAAGTCCCACTGTTTCAGCCAGTTCCAGTATATATTTCCGTGTAACACCGGCCAGCACCCCGCTTTTCGGTGTAATAAGTCGTCTTCCGGTCACAGCAAAAAAGTTACTGCGGGACCCTTCGGGAATGGTGTCGTGGCGATCAACGAAGAGCGCCTCATGGGCTCCGCTCACGGCCGCACTGCGCTGCGCCAGATAATTCAGCAGCAGCGCATTGGACTTGACTTCTGGAACAATTCTCTCTCCCCGGTAGGTTACTGCCGGGCAGCCCGTAGTATAGAATGCATCGGGATACACCGGTAATTCCTGCGGGAAGATGAACATGATCGGGTCCATTCCACCGATCAGCTGTATCCGCATGGTGGCAGTATCAAGGCCGTCCGCGGTGACAAGTTCTGAAATCATCCGCGTTACCATCTCCCTGGTGAAGGAGTGTCGGATCTCAAGCCGGGAAGCGGATTCAAAGAGCCTGTGCAGATGATCTTCAAGAAACACCACTACGCCTGAAAGAAGTTTCACCGATTCATAGACACCGAAATTGAAAAACACCTCCTTCGTCGAAACATGCAGGACAGCATCCTCCAGGGGAATTATATGCTCATTCCTGACAGCATGCCGGAAGCGTCTATCTGACTTATCCATATTCAGGTTCCGTCCATACCGGGCATGCGCAGTACTTCCCGGGGCTTGCTTCCCTGGGCAGGTCCGACGATTCCCCGGTCCTCCATCTCCTCGACAAGCCTTGCCGCCCGGTTGTACCCAATCTTCAGGCGCCGCTGCAGATATGAAGCCGATGCAGTTCCCCGCTGGGCAACAATCTTTAGGGCCTCCTGCATGAGGGAATCCTCATCATCATCCTCCCCCCCATAGTCATCATCGCTACCATCCCCCTCATCATCATCCATAAAATAGGCTTCATCGAGATAATCCGGCTCACCCTGCTCCTTGACATATCCCACCACCTTCTCAACCTCCTCCTCCGAGAGAAAGGCACCCTGGATACGTGAGGGAATGGGGTCCCAGGAGGATGAGAAGAGCATGTCACCTCTGCCGAGCAGCTTTTCAGCCCCCGGCTGATCAATAATGATACGTGAGTCGGTATTGCTTGTCACCATAAAGGCAATCCGTGACGGTATATTAGCCTTGATGATACCGGTAATGACATTCGTCGAGGGCCGCTGCGTTGCCAGCACAAGGTGGATTCCCACTGCCCGCGCCATAGCAGCCAGACGGGCAAGATACCCCTCCATCTCCTTGCCGGTAGTTGTCATCAGGTCGGCAAACTCATCTATAATCACCACGATATAGGGGAGTTTTTCCCTGGCCAGCTTGTAGGTGTCAATCCTCCTGTTGTAGGAGGCGAGATCCCTGACATTCAGGGCATCAAGGAGACTGTAGCGTCGCTCCATCTCGAAGAGACAGTACTGCAGTGCCTTGAGGGCTTTCTTTGCCTCAGTGATCACCGGAGTCAGCAGATGGGGTATATTGTTGTAGAGCTTCAGCTCTACAATCTTCGGATCAACCATGATCATCCGCACCTCTCTCGGGCTGCGCCGATAGAGGATCGAACAGATCAGGGAGTTGACACATACGGACTTTCCGGATCCGGTGGCTCCTGCGATCAGCAGGTGGGGAGTACGCACCAGGTCAATTATCTGGCGCTCTCCCGTGATATCGGTACCGAGCACCATCGGAACGGCATAATCCGGATGCCTGTCAAGGGTATAGAGCATCTCCTTGAATCCCACAATGGAGCGGGTACTATTGGGGACCTCTATGCCAACTGCCTGTTTGCCGGGAATGGGAGCGACGATTCGCACCCTGCTGGCAGCAAGCTGGAGGGCAATATTATCAGCCAGATTGGTAATTGTCTGCACACGGATTCCCGGTGCGGGAAGGATCTCGAACATTGTCACCACCGGCCCTTTCTGGACTCCGGTAAGGCTGGCTTCGATCTTGAACTCCTTCAGGGTCTGCATCAGTATCTCACCGGACCTGCGGGTCCCCTTGTCGATGGTGCTCGATATATCGGGATAATCGATAAGAAGGGATTCCGGCGGCGGAATGTAGTTCCCTTTCCGTATCGTCCTAAAGAGCTCCTGCTGGCCTTCAACAGGCTCCTCATTATGTGAAACGAGCCCGATTATTCCCGGCACGTACTCATCCTCGACCTCTCCGGATACCTCGGGAAAGGGACTCTCGTCGGTAGGCGGATCATCGGAAAGACTCCCAGTACCACCACTGTGAACAGGCGGCTCCTTTTGCCCGGGACCCTCTGTATCGTCATGACTGTTCTGCTCACCGCGACTACGCTGAATCGCTTCGGCAATAACGGCATGCCGATCTCTGCCGACCGCTCTTGCCCGTTCAGCAAGGGACTGGCTTTCCCGGGAGGCAGTGCGCTCTGCCGAAGCCCCCTCCCGAGGAGCTTTTGCCGACAGTTGTGCATCTGTTACTGCAGCACCCGGACTCTGATCATCGAAGCTCATCTCCTGCTGAAGATCCTTCTTGCCGCTGCCGAGCACGCTCAGTTCCGGAAGGTCGGGAATTTCCGGAAAGCGCAGCGTCAGGTCATCCGGATCCTGAATCATGGGAGCTTTCACCTGTTCAACTGCAGTGCCTGCCGTCTCTACGTCATGCACGTCAAATATGCTCTCCTGATCTGCCAATCCATACTGATGCTCGCCTTCAGCACTCCTGTAGGCTGGATGTTCGGTATCAGATACCTGCTTGCGGAGAGCCTGTGTTTCGGCAATTCTGCGTCGTTCACGGGCAATTTCCTCTGCTTCCTGCTGCCTGCGTGCCTTTTTCGTAAGTTTCTCATGCCGTTTGTTCATCTGCTGTTTCACACTCCGCTCAATTCTGCGTTTTTCGCGACGCGTGATATCAGGGAGACTGTCTCCTGGCTTTTCACTGCCCGTAGCAACCTGCGACTGCCGTTCTGTTCCTCCAGTGGTTTGCATTACGGCTTTGGCATTGCTGAAAGCGATACGAGCCCAGAGAAGGAATACGAGCACTTCGGCAACTGTGCCGCTGAAGAGATATATACCGGCCGCACGAGATCCGCTCACTTGGCGGAAGGCAACAAGGAAGGGAAAATAATCGGAACCTACGGCTACATGCAGCAACAGGATCAGGGTGGAGCCGATAATACCGGTAAACAGCAGGGAGGGCCAGAGAAAGCGGTAGGAGGCAGAGAGAATCAGCAGTACAGCCATAACGGCAAGCAGCAGAGGAAAGCTCCACGCAATGACAGGGACCAGGGAAAAGGCACCGCCGGCAATAGACGCTGCAGCCTCCGCAATTCCGGTCGGCAGAGCGGTTCCTGCTGCATCAATGATCATAGCCGCAGATACCACTGCCGCAGCAAGCAGCAGGATAGCAGCAAGAGTATAGGCGATTTTTCGAGCCTTCACACATTCCCCCTACAGTAACAATATTACATCGCAAGCCAACGTTACAAAAAAACCAGTCCCACTATCCCCAGCGGTATAAGGTAGAAGCTGAAGAGAAATAGTCTGCTGCTGCTTACAAGGGCCATCAGCAGCTTCAGACTGATAAATCCGGTCAAAATCGCCGAGAGCATGCCTGCGATAACTGCCGGAGCTGAAAACGATATCGAGTCGAATCCCTCTAGCAGTTCAAGCAGCAGAGCCCCTAGCACTGCCGGGATGAAGAAGAGGAACGAGAGCTCGCCGGC
>CAZSBC010000063.1:15804-17130 GCA_964605195.1 uncultured Spirochaetales bacterium
TTCTTGGAGATACCGCACCAGAGTGCTGCTGAAATGGTTATCCCGGAGCGGGATATCCCCGGCAGCGTCCCGATTCCCTGGGCTATGCCGACAATTATCCCCTGCAGCAACCGGGGGCTGTCACTGGTCTGCTTCGGCTTGATGAAGCTCACCAGAATCAGTATCAGCGCCGTAGCAATAAAGAGTGCGTATACCATATCTTCATACCTGAAGATTTCGGCTGAACGGACCAGCAGCCCGATGGCAGCCGTACAGACTGTTCCTGCCATGATGATGCCAAAGAGCTTCAGCTCGGCAAGGTCAGCGGCACTGCGTCTGCTGCCGAGAGCCCGGAACACTCCGATTGCCAGTGTGCTGACTCTCCTCCTGAAATATACAACAATCACCAGAAGGGTCGCTATATGCAGCAGGATATCGTAGAGAATCGGGACTTCACCGAGATCCATGATCCGCTGCATGAGGATCAGGTGGCCATAACTGGAAATCGGTAGAAATTCAGTAATACCCTGAACTATTCCAAGTACAATTGATTGGTAGAAACTCATGAAAAAATAATAGCGGGAAAGAGAGAGGTTTACAAGCACCAGGCATCTGATTGCCGCATGATACTGCCCTAAGCAAGCTACTGCCCGCAGCAGCAACGCCGAAATACAACCACACTCCTTTCGGCAGCGAGGAACGGAACCTGCAGCGGGTAGCGTTCCACCTCCCAGAGATCAAGGAACGATGCGGGCAAGTCTTTCAGCTCTTCATCCACGGCAGCATGGCGTCCCTTGTAGGCAAAGAGCATGCCCGGACTCTCCGTTATACGGTCAAGATGTCGATATATCTCCTTCAGCGGCCTGAAGGCCCTGAAGAGCACAACAGCAAAACGGTGCCTGACCTCCTGCAGGTCCTGCCCGAGCACAGTAATCGGTCTCCCCAGGTCACGAACGGTTTGCACCCTGCTGGAGACGATGGCATTTTCCAAAAAGCCGACCCTGCGGCCTGACCGTTCAATCAGCGTCATGGGGTTGTGGGGAAGAAAGAGCGACAGCGGCAAGCCGGGCATACCGTTGCCAGAGCCGGCGTCGGCAACAGAAACCTCCTCCGGCAGCTCAAAACAGCGCTGCATCTGCTCCTTGAGCAGCATCAGCGGAGCCAGTGAATCGAGGAGATGCCGTATCACCAGCTCCTGCTCATCAGCAGCGGCAACGAGCTTGAGCTTGCCGTTCCACAGCTGCAGCTCCCTGAGGTACCGCAGCAGGACCTGCAGTTGGCAGCTCTCATAGGGTACCTGCAGGGCATCAAGCCCCCGGGCTATCAGGGAGCTGCAGCTGTGGAACG